>DASQTR010000606.1:0-15649 GCA_035641795.1 Ilumatobacter sp. | reverse complement strand
GGCGGCGACGACACCGGAACAGCGGCAGAGACGCCCTCCGCCACGACGGCGCCATCGGGCACGACAGCAGCGCCCTCTGGTGGGGGCGGCACGATTCGCATCGCCGCGCAGAAGCCGGCGGCGACACTGGACCCGATCGGGATGCAGGATCTCGGGGCGTACGGCATGGTCCAGCAGTCCTTCGAGTTCCTCGCAACGTTGGGCGAGGAGGGCGCGATCGCGCCGGGACTGGCAGAGTCGTGGGAGTCCAACGCCGAGGGCACGGTGTGGACGTTCAAACTTCGCGAGGGAGTCAAGTGGCACGACGGCACCGATTTCACGTCGGCCGACGTGGGGGCGACGCTCGACAGGCTCGCCGCCGCCGGGAACGCCGGGCTCGCGGGCGTGATCGAGGAGGGGTCCGTCGACAGTTCCGATCCTGCAACCGCGGTCGTCACGTTGCTGGCGCCCAACGGCAACTTCCCGTACCTCGTGTCGGTCTTCAATGCCCAGTCGGTGATCACGCCCGTGGCATACGTGACCGGCACCACGCTCGACGGCTCGCCCAACGGCACCGGGCCTTGGAAGCTGACGAGCTACGACCAGGCGACCGGAGCCGAGTTCGCACGCAACGACGAGTACTGGGGAGGCGCGCCAACGTTGGAAACAGTGTCGTGGAGCTTCTTCGACGACACGGGCACGATGGTCACCGCCGGCGCGGGCGGCGAGGTCGATGTCATCCTTCAGATCCAGGCGGTGGGCGGTGAGGCGCTCTACGACAATCCCGACTTCAACGTCGTCGAAGCGAACACCGCAACACACCGCCAGATCTGGATGCGATGCGACACCGGTCAGTTCACGGACAAGCGGGTGCGTCAAGCATTCGGGATGGCCATCGATCGCCCGGCCCTGATCGACACGCTGTTCAAGGGCAAGGCAGACATCGGCAACGACCACGTCATCGCTCCCGTGTTCCCGTACTTCGATCCGTCGGTCCCGCAACGCGAGAAGGATGCAGAGGGCGCGAAGCAGCTGCTCGCTGACGCCGGCTTTCCCGACGGCATCAGCGCCGTCCTGCACTTCGGTCAACTGCAGGAGATCCCACAGCTCGCGCAGCTCATCCAGGCCCAGGTCGCCGACTCGGGCTTCACGCTCGAGCTGGCCGGCGAGAGTCTCGACACGTTCTACGGCGCCCAATGGTGCCCCGCGGAACCAGCCGATCCGCCGTGCTCGGGTGCGTCCGAGCTCGGCATCGTCGATTACGGCCACCGGGCGACGCCCGACGTGTACCTCAACGCGGCGCTGAAGACGGGCGGCGCGTGGAACTCGTCGCAGTACTCGTCGCCTGAGTTCGATGCCGCCTTCGCCGACTTTCAAGGGTCGGTCGGCCTCGAGGCTCAGACTGCAGCGGCAAAGGTCCTCCAGGAGATCCTGCTCGAGGACACGCCGATCGTCGTGCCGTACTTCTACTACTACATTTCGGCGATCTCGTCGAAGTACGACGGCGTCAGGGTCTCCGCCCTTGGTCAGGTCTTCCTCGACAAGGCGACCCAGGCGGCCTGACCGGTCAGGCAGGAGGAATCGGCGATGACGCGGTACGTGTTACGCCGCGTCGCGTTCTCGCTCGTGACGCTGTGGCTCGTGGTCACGATCGTGTTCATGATCAACAACGTCTTCCCGAGCGATGTCGGTCGACGCCTCGCGGGACCGTTCCAGTCGCAGGAAATCGTCGACGACATCAACGAGGAGCTGGGCACGAACGACCCGCTGATCCAGCAGTACGGGCGGATGCTGAAGAGCGTGGTGACGCTCGACTTCGGTGACTCGTACGTCCAGAACAAGCCGGTGACCGAGGTGATCGGCTCCGCGTTCTGGCGATCGCTCAAGCTCGCGGCCTACGCGCTCGTGCTCACGATCCCCCTCAGCATCGCGGCCGGCATCTTCGCTGCCCGAAGACAAGGGAAGCTGGCCGACCGCACGATCGTTTCGGCCGGGCTGGCAAGCTCGTCGATACCCGAGTTCGTGTCGTGCGTGATTCTGCAGGTGGTGATCGGCTGGAAACTCGGCTGGTTCCACGTCGTCGCCAATGCCCCCGACGGCTCGACCTTTCTGACGCAGGTGAGCTACCTGACGCTGCCGGCGCTGGCGCTCGTCGTCGTGTATTTCGGCTACATCGCGCGCATGACGCGTGCCGGCGTGATTCGCGCGCTCGATGCCGATTACACCAGAACGGCGACGATGAAGGGCTTGCCCCCGCGCCAGGTCATTCGCCGCCATGTGCTGCGCAACGGGTTGCAGCCGACGGTTTCGGTCGTCGGGGTCCAGGTCGGCTATGTGCTCGGCAGTTTGGTCGTGATCGAGAAGATCTTCAATTACCCCGGCTTGGGCCTGACGATCGCCAACGCGGCGGCGAAGGATCCGCCGGTACTCGTGGCCGGTGTGCTGATCGTCGCCATCGTGTACATGCTCGCCACGCTGTCAGCCGACCTGATCCTGGCGTGGATGAATCCGCGTGCGCGCGTGAAGGGAGCGTCGTGACCGAGCAGGTGCACCGGTGAGTACGGTCGAGCCGCTGACTACTGCGGTGCAGGCGCGCGCGCCGGGCGGCCACGACCGTTCCGAGCGCACCCAGGCCCGCAGTGAGCGCTGGCGACTGCTGCGGCGGCGTCCGGCATTCATCTTCGGCACGATCGTGCTCACCTTCTGGGTGGTCTGCGCAATCGGGGGCGAACGTATCGCGCCGTACGGCGCCAAGCAGACCGGACTCCCGTCGACCCAATCCCCCAACCGCGACTACCCATTCGGCACCGACACGCTCGGACGCGACGTGTTCTCGCGGGTGCTCATCGGGGCCCGGGAGGTGCTCATCACCGCCCCGCTCGTGGCGCTGCTGTGCGTCTCGGTCGGCACATTGCTCGGATTGGCGGCGGGCTACCTGCGCGGCTGGGTGGACGATGTGATCAGCCGCATCATGGAGGCGATCCTGGCCATCCCGGTGATCCTGATCGGGCTCGTGGTGCTGACCAACTTCGGCACGTCGCGCTACGCCATAGTCGTCACGGTGGCATTCATCTTCACGCCCATCGTGTACCGGACGGTGCGTGCCTCCACGCTGGCCGAGGCCGAGCTCGACTACGTGACCTCGGCCCGGCTCCGCGGCGAAGGCACACTTTTCACCATGACCAGGGAGATCTTGCCCAACATCAGCGGCCCGATCATCGTCGAGACGACCGTGCGCGTCGGCTACGCCATCTTCACGATCGCCACCCTGCAGTTCCTGGTCGGCGGGGCTGATCCTGCCTCTCCTGCCTGGGGCACCCAGGTGTCCCAGATGTACACGTACATCTCCGGTGGCACGTGGTGGCCGACGGTGTTTCCCGCCTTGGCGCTTGCCAGCTTGGTGATCGCCGTCAACCTGATCGCAGACTCGATCGAAGAGGTGTACGCGTCATGAGTGTCGCCGCGGAAATGCCGCAGATGCGCGCCGCGCTCAAGGTCGACGAACTCGAGGTGGCGTACCTCGTGCGCGGCGTCCCGCGCGAAGTGCTGCGCGGGGTGTCCTTCGAGGTCCTGCCGGGCGAGGCGTACGGCCTCGTCGGTGAATCCGGATGCGGTAAGTCGACGACGGCCTTCGCAGCCCTCCGGTACCTACCGGCGAACGGCCGCATCACCGGCGGACACGTCTACGTCGACGGAAAAGACGTCACACGGATGTCGAACCGGGAGCTTCGCGAGCTCCGTGCGACCCGCGCCTCGATGGTGTACCAAGACCCAGGTTCGGCTCTGAACCCGGTGCTCCGGATCGGGCCGCAGGTGGTCGAGTGCTTCACGCTGCTGGGCCAGAGCAACTCGGAGGCGGAGGCGAACTCGCTCGCCGCGCTCCGTCATGTTCGCATCGCCGACCCCGAACGTGTGATGCAGCGTTACCCGCACCAGTTGTCCGGCGGCATGCAGCAGCGCGTCGTCATCGCGATGGCGCTGGCCTGCAATCCGCGCCTGCTGGTGCTCGACGAGCCGACGACCGGCCTCGACGCCACCGTCGAGGCGGAGGTGCTCGATCTCGTGCGGGTGCTGCGTGTCGAGACCGACGCCGCGATCCTCCTGATCGCCCACAATCTCGGAGTCATCCGCTCGATGTGCGATCGGGTCGGCGTGATGTACGCCGGCAAGGTGGTCGAGGAAGGCCCCTCACAGCAGGTGTTCGACCACCCCAACCATCCGTACACCGTCGGCCTGCTCAACGCGCTGCCGCGCCACGGTGTCCGCAAAGACGAGCAACTGCTGGCCACGATCCCCGGCTCCCTCCCGCAGATCGGTACCCCGCTGCCGACATGCGTATTCGTCGACCGCTGCCAGCTGGCCACCGATATCTGCCGTGAGCAGTTGGCGCCCGTTGTGCGGCTGACGGACGATCGCTGGACGCGCTGCCATCACGCCGACCGGGTGCAGGACCTGGCTGACAGCATCAGGCAGAAGGGCGTCGAGAGCGTCGATTCGCACCGCGTCGTGCTCGAGATGCATGACGTTTCCAAGACGTTCAGACAACAGCGCCAAGATGTTCCCGCACTCGTGGGAGTCGACCTGGGACTGGAGGAAGGTGAGACACTCGGTCTGGTCGGCGAATCCGGTTCGGGCAAGACGACGCTCGCCAAGACGATGCTCGGCATCCACGCGCCCGATGCCGGGGGCCAAGTGGCGATCGAGGGGCAGGGTGTTGCCGGGCTGACGACGAAACGTACCGCCGATGAACGTCGCGCGGTGCAGATGATCTTCCAGAACCCCGACTCGGCGCTCAACCGCAACTGGACCGTGCGAAGGATTCTCAAGCGGTCGGTCACCAAGCTGACCGGCTTGCGTGGCGCCGCCGCCGACAAGCGGGTCGACGAGCTCGCCGAGTCGTTGCGGCTCTCGCAGCGCCACCTCGACCTCAAGCCGCGCCAGCTGTCGGGCGGTCTCAAACAGCGCGTCGCCATCGCCCGCGCCTTCGCCGGCGATCCGCGCATCGTCGTCTGTGACGAGCCGACGAGCGCGCTCGACGTGTCGGTCCAGGCGGCGATCCTCAACGTGCTCGCCGACCTCCAGGCCGGCGACAAGACGAGCTACCTGTTCATCTCTCACGACCTCGGCGTCGTGCGCTACCTGAGCGACCGGATTGCGGTCATGTACCTCGGCCGCATCATGGAGCTAGGCACCACCAAGCAGGTCTTCGACGGTCCGAATCATCCCTACACCGAGGCCTTGCTGTCGGCGGTGCCGAGCGTGGACGGCGAGGTCAAGACGCGAATCCCCCTCTCGGGTGAGATCCCGAGTCCGGCCAACCCGCCGGCGGGCTGCGTGTTCCACACACGGTGCCACCGGTTCATCGCCGGATTGTGCGACGTGATCGAGCCCGAGACGATCGAGCTGGCGCCGGGGCACAGGTCCAAGTGTCATCTCGACGCCGAGCAGCTCAGCCAGCCCGTGGAGGTCGAGCAACTCGAGGTTGTTCCCCTGATCTGACGCGCTTGACCGTCACCGGCCCTTATTCGGGACATTAGGCACGCCTTACAACGCGCTGCTAAGGTCAGCGGTCGTGATGGTCGCGCTAGACCCCTGGCTAGGAACCGCGGACGACGACCGTGCGGGGCCGGCGCTCATAATCGGTGACCGAGTGATGAGCCATGCGGAGCTGGCGGGACTGGTGACGGCCCGTCGCTACCAGCTCGGCACCCGACGTCGGCTCGTCCTCCTCCGCGGAGGCAATGATCTCGAGCTGGTGGTGACCTACCTCGCCGCGCGCGCCGGTCACCACCCGGTGATCCTTACGGCGCCCGACTCGGCGGCCGGTTTGATCGATCGGTACCAGCCGGATGTCGTCGTGTCCACGTCGGCGACAGGATGGGAGCTCGATCGCCGTGGCGGGCGGCGCACCGGCGATGCGCTCCACCCTGATCTGGCGCTGCTGCTGTCGACCTCGGGCTCCACCGGAGCGCCGAAGCTGGTTCGGCTGTCCGGCGCCAACCTTGACGCCAACGCCGCCGCCATCGTGAAGTTCCAGCGGCTCACCGGTGACGACCGGGGTATCACCTCGCTCCCGCTGCACTACTGCTACGGGCTGTCGGTGCTCAACGCTCACATGGCGGCGGGGGCGTCCGTCGTGCTTACCGACTTGTCAGTCGTCGACCCGTGCTTCTGGCGGGCGATGGTGCGCCACGGCGTGACCAACCTGGCCGGTGTTCCGCACACATTCGATCTCATCGAGCACGTGGGGTTCGACCATCTCGCGCTCGACGCGCTGCGGCTGGTGACGCAGGCCGGCGGGCGAATGGCTCCCGACATGGTGCGCCGGCTCGCACTGCTGGGTGAGCGCCTCGGATGGGACCTCCTGGTGATGTACGGGCAGACCGAGGCCACCGCCCGCATGGCATACCTCCCGGCGGACCTTGCTCTACGGCACCCTGATCACGTCGGCGTGGCGATCCCCGGTGGGTCATTCGAGATCCGCGCCGTCGACGACATCGCCGACGCGCCCGATGTCGGGGAAGTCGTCTATCGCGGACCCAACGTGATGATGGGCTACGCCGAAGGGCCGGGCGACCTCGCACGCGGCGCGGAGCTCGACGAGCTCGCCACCGGCGATCTCGGCCGGATCGATGACAACGGACTCCTCCAAGTCGTCGGCCGGACCAGCCGGTTCGCCAAGCTGTTCGGCCTGCGTGTCGACCTGGCGCGCGTCGAGCGACAGCTCGCCGAGCGAGGCGTGAGCGCGGTCTGCGCCAGCGACGACACGCGGCTGGTGGTCGCCGTCGAGTCGGACGCGCCGGGACTGCGGGCGGTTGTGGCGGAGCTCGCATCGCTGCCAGTCCGCGCCGTCGAGATCGCCCTTTACCCAGCGCTGCCGCGCTTGGCGAACGGCAAACCCGACTACCAGGCGTTGCTCGACCGCACAGACGATGCTCCGCCACCGTCGCAACGACGCGACACAGTCGAGTCGATCTACGCCGATGTGCTGGGAGTCCGTGAACTCGACCCGCATGACACGTTCGCTTCACTCGGCGGTGACTCGTTCTCGTACGTCGAGGTGTCGATCCGCATCGAGCAGACGCTTGGCTACCTGCCCGAGGCGTGGCACATCGCACCGCTCGGCGAGTTGCGCGCGCTCAAGCCACGGGCGCGGGTTCGATGGCTGGCGCGCATCGAGTCGAACGTGCTGCTGCGTGCGTTCGCGATCGTCGCCATCGTGTGCACCCACATGAGGGTCGCGCGCATCCCCGCTGGCGCCCACATCCTGCTCGCCGTCGTCGGCTTCAACTACGCCCGCTTCCAGCTCCCGCGCCTGCGCATCGGTGACGCCCGGCGCCGCGTCGCTCAGGCGCTCAGTCCGACTGTCCGCATCGCCGCCGTCTCCGTGGCGTGGGTCGGTCTCCAGATGTTGATCTTCGGCGGTCACGGCGTGGCGACTTTGCTGCTCGTGAACAACTATGCGGGCGGGCCCGAACACATCGAAGGTCGATGGCGGTACTGGTTCTTCGAGGCGATCGTGCAGATCATGCTCGTGCTCTTCATCATGTTCTGCTTCGAACGAGTGCGACGGTTCGAGCGGCACCACCCGTTCCTGCTGCCGCTCCTGCTGCTCGTGCCGGCGGCCGCACTCAGGTTCCAGCTCGTGCACGTAGTCGACCGTGACTACAACTACATCTACCGACCCGACACCGTGGTGTGGTGCTTCCTGCTCGGCTGGGCGGCGGCGCGGGCGTCATCTGTGCGTCAGCGGTTGGTGGTCTCTGTGTTGGCGGTCTTTCTGGCAGTGGACTTCTTCCACTTCGCCGGACGCGAAGGCCGGCTGATCGCGGCGCTGGCGCTGCTCGTGTGGGTGCCCACGCTGCCCGTGCCGCGGCTGCTCGCGCAGCCGGTCGGATGGCTGGCCTCGGCGTCGATGCTCATCTTCATGACCCACTGGCTGATCTGGCCGGAGCTGACACCGCACATGCCGCAGTGGACGGCGATGGTGGGCACGATCGCCGGCGGCGTGCTGATCTGGGCCGCGTGCCGGTCAATCTGGTCGGTTCTGCGCGTGCTGAAAGCCGAACCGGCCCTTGATGCACAGATTGCCGTGCGTGATCGACGAATCCGCGGGCGACATGACCTTGACGATCGTGTTGTCCTGGACGTGGAGCGTGAGGTTGCATCCGACACCGCAGTAGGCGCACACGGTGTCGGTCTGGGTCTGGCGTGACTCGTCCCACGTGCCGGCCGCGCGCATGTCGTACTCGCTCTTGAACATCAACGCTCCGGTCGGGCAGACCTGGATGCAGTTGCCGCAGTAGACGCACGCCGACTCGGGCAGCGGCACGTCGTGCTCGGTCGACACGCGCGAGCCGAAGCCGCGACCGGCGATCTCGATGACGAAGCTGTTCTGCCACTGCTCGCCGCAGGCGTCGACGCACTGGTAACAGAGGATGCATTTGGCGTAATCACGGACGTAGAGCTCGTTGTCGACCTTGACCGGTTGCGCCACGGTGGCGGCGTCGGTGCCGTAGCGCCCCGGGTCGGCGCCGTACTCCGCATTCCACTCGTCGACGTGATCGGTGAGCGACAGGTCGACCGACGAGCCGAGGAACTCGAGCACCATCTTGCGGGCGTGGTCGACGCGATCGGAGCGCGTGGTGACGACCATCCCCGGTTCGACCTTGCGTGAACATGACGGGACGAGCACTCGGGAGCCCTCGACCTCGACCATGCACACACGGCATGCGTTCTTGGGCGTGATCGTGTCGCCGTAGCAGAGGGTGGGGATGCCGCCCTCACGACCGCCGCACGCCTGCAGGATCGTGGTGCCGGCGGGCACCGTGACCTCGCTTCCGTCGATCGTCAGAGCCACATCGCTCATCGCGTAAACACCCCCAGTCGAACGACTGCGCTATCGATCGCGTTCGCCGCGGTCTGGCCGAGGCCGCAGATGCTCGCATCGCGCATCGCCTGACCGATCTCGCGCAGCAGCGACAGGTCACCCGCGGATGCGGAGTGGGCGAGTCGTTCGATCGCCTCCTCCTGGCGCACGGTGCCGACTCGACACGGCACGCACTGGCCGCAGGACTCGTCTGCGAAGAACGCTGCGATCTGCCGCAACTGGTCGACCATGTCGACGTGCTGGTCGTGGACCATCACCACGCCGGAGCCGAGCGTGAGACCGGCGTCGCGCGTCGACTCGTGGTCGAGGACGAGGTCGAGATCGCCTGGGCCGGCGAAGCCCCCGGCGGCGCCACCGAGCAGCACCGACTGCAGCTCGGAGCCGGCCCGCATGCCGCCGGCGAGCTCGATCAGCTGGCGAAGCGTGATGCCGAGCTCGACCTCGTAAACGCCCGGGCGGGCGACGGCGCCCGACAGGCAGAACAGACGGCGGTTGGCGACGTGCCCGTGAAGCACGATCCCCGGCACGTTGGCGAGGGTCTCGACGTTGTTGACCGCAGTTGGCTTGCCGAACAGGCCGACCTCGAACGGGAACGGCGGCTTGTTCCGCGGCTCGCCGCGATGGCCCTCGATCGAGTTGAAGATCGCGGTCTCCTCGCCGCAGATGTAGGCGCCGGCGCCGCGCACGATCGTGATGTCGAAGTCCACCCCCAGATAGCCGCGTCGACGCGATTCGGCGACGGCGTGCTCGAGCGTCGCCTGGGCTCGCGGGTACTCGCCGCGGATGTAGACGAAGCCGTGCTCGCTACCCGTGGCGAGCGCGGCGATGCACATCGACTCGACGACGTTGAACGGGTCGATCTCGATCAGCACGCGGTCTTTGAATGTGCCCGGCTCCGACTCGTCGGCGTTGCAGACCAGGTAATGCGGAAGCGCGGGTTGCGTGCGAACCGCCTCCCACTTGCGGCCGGTCGGGAAGGCAGCGCCGCCGCGCCCCACGAGCCCGGAAGCGGTAACGGCGGCGATGACGCCCTCGGGCCCGAGCTGGCGTGCTTTGGCGAGCGCCTCGAACCCGCCGTCGGCAATGTAGGCGTCGATGTCGAACGGGTCTGCGCGACCGGCTCGGCGCAGGAGTACGAGCGACTCGTCGCCGGCCTGCCGCACGGCCGCCGCCGGTGCCGCCTCGGGTCCTGGCGAGCCACCCGCTGCCCAGCCCGCGATCTGCATCCGCGTCACGTGGCCGGCGACGGCGCGATCGACGGGTGCGCCGGCGTCGATGACCAGCGCCGCCGGCGCCCGCTCGCAGAGCCCGAGACATGGCGAGGCGTGTGCCCCCGGAGGCAGGTCGCTGGCGGCCGGTCCGCCGTTCGCGCGGCACGCCAGATCGGTGCAGACGTGCACCTGGTGCGGATCGCGCGGCGTCAGTGCGAACAGCGCGTAGAAGCTGGCGACGCCGTAGATCTCGGCGGGGGAGACGTCGAGCCGTTCGGCGATGTGATCGATCGCGGTCGAGCTGATCCAACCCACCCTGTCGTTGACGGCGTGGAGGGTGGGCAGCAGCAGGTGCCGGCGGGCCTTGTTGCGGTGCCCACCGCTGAGGACGTGCAGCGGCCGCGGTCGCTCGGCGCCCAACACCGACCCGACGGCGGCCCGTTCGGCGTCGGTCGGGGGAGCCGCCCGCGTCTTGACGTCCATCTGCCGTTCAGTCTCCCGCCACGGCTGCGGATCCGAGCGGATTTGTCGCTTCGCTCCTTTTCCGTCCGCTCGGATCCCAATGTTCGATGGTCGAGCTCCGCCTATCGGCTCGCTCTCCGGCTACGGGGAGTTTGTCGATGCGGACCGCCGTCGCCTTGAACTCCGCGGTACCGCTCTTCGGGTCGGTGGCGTCGATCGTGATGATGTTGACGTCGACCTCGTCGGGGAAGTGGAACGTCATGAACACCAGGCCGGGCCGCAGACCCGGATCGATGCGCACCGGCGCCTCGATCGCGCCGCGTGCGGAGCTGACCGAGACGATCTCGCCGTCATCGACGCCGAGTGCCTCCGCGTCTTCTGGTGACACGTCGATCGTCTCGCCCTGGCGGTTGGGGCTGCGGTAGCCGCCCGACTGCACGCCGGTGTTGTAGGAGTCGAGTCGGCGGCCGGTCGTGAGGCGGAGTGGAAACAGTTCGCTCAGCTGCTCCACCGGTGGCTCGTCGATCACCACACTGAACGGTGCCGGGCGGCCGCGGTCGTCAGGGTCTTCTGCCCACAGCCGACCGTGCAGGTACGACGGTTCCAGCCGGTCTTCGAAGTAGCACGGCCACTGGATGCCGCCCAGCTCCTCGAGCCGTTGCCACGACATGCCGGCATGCATCGGCGACAGACTCCGCAGTTCGTCCCACACGTCTTGGTTCGTGTCGTAGTGCCAGTGGTGGCCGAGTTCGGACGCCATGTCGAGCAGGATCCGGATGTCGTCGCGTGCCTCGCCGGGTGGGTCGAGCGCCTTTCGCACGCGCTGCACACGGCGCTCGGAGTTGGTGACCGTTCCGTCCGCCTCGCACCACGACGCCGAGCCGGGCAGCACGACATCTGCCATCTGCGCCGTCTTGGTGAGGTAGATGTCGAGCACCACCATGTGGTCGAGGCTTTCGAGCAACTGCACAGCACGCTTCGAGTCGGCCTCGGACTGAGCCGGGTTCTCGCCGATCACGAACAGCGCGCGCAGATCGCCGTGTTCCATCGCCTCGAACATCTGGGTGAGATGCCAGCCCGGTTCGGGCGGAATGGTGACCGCCCATAGCGTCTCGAACTTCTTGCGGGCGACCTCGTCGACGATGTCCTGGAAACCGGGCAGCTTGTTCGGGAGTGCGCCCATGTCACCGCCGCCCTGCACGTTGTTCTGCCCGCGCAGCGGGCTGAGGCCGGCGCCATAGCGGCCGACCTGGCCGGTCAGCAGCGCCAGATTGCAGAGCGCGAGCACGTTGTCGACACCGTTGTGGTGCTCGGTGATGCCGAGCGTCCAGCACAGCTGCGCGGCCTTGGCGGAGGCGTACGTGTGCGCCAGCTCACGAATCGCCTCGGCGGGCACGCCCGTCACCTGCTCGCCGCGTTCGAGCGTCCAGTCCTCGACGGACGCGGCATAGGCGTCGTAGTTGCTGGTGGCGCGGGCGATGAACTCCTCGTGGGCGAGCCCGGCGTGGATGATCTCGCGGGCGATCGTGTTCGAGAGTGCGATGTCGGAGCCGACATGCAGCCCCAGCCAGCGGTCGGCGAACTGCGCCGTCTCCGAGCGGCGCGGGTCGACGACGAACAACTTGGCACCGCGGTCGTTGACG
Organism: Ilumatobacter sp.; assembly: GCA_035641795.1. Classification (GTDB taxonomy): domain Bacteria; phylum Actinomycetota; class Acidimicrobiia; order Acidimicrobiales; family Ilumatobacteraceae; genus Ilumatobacter. The sequence continues at coordinate 3,464 of DASQTR010000606.1, read as the reverse complement.
GCTTTGAGCACGTGGTGGAAGAAGATGGGGTGGGCGTTGCGCGCGTTGGAGCCCCACATGACGATCACGTCAGCGGCCTCGGCTTCCTGGTACGACGAGGTGCCCCCGCCAGCTCCGAACACGGTGGCCAGACCGACCACCGAAGGAGCGTGTCAAGTGCGGTTGCAGGAGTCGATGTTGTTGGTGCCCATCACCGCGCGTGCGAGTTTCTGGGCGATGAAGTTCATCTCGTTGGTCGACTTCGAGCAGGAGAAGAAGCCGATCGCGTTGCCGCCGTGGCCGTCGCGCGCGGTGCGGAACCCGGCGGCGGCACGGCTCAGTGCTTCGTCCCACGAGGCCGGGCGAAGCACGCCGTTGTCCCGTACGAGCGGCTGCGTGAGCCGATCCAGCGGGCGATACTGGTGACGTACCATGCGCCAACCTTACCGAGCGAACGTCCAGCGTGACTGCCCGCCCGTTCCGCGAAGCGGAACAGTTCCGTATGGTGGAACAGCGGCTGCTGTGGCACACTCTCACCCCGTCCGCACCGCGCGACGGGTGACACGCTGACACTTCGGGGGTTCGCCATGTCCTTCCCAACCGATCTCGAAATCGCACGCCAGGCGACGGCCAAGCCGCTCCCGGAGATCGCGTCGATGATGGGGATCGGCGAGCATCTACTCGAGCCGTACGGGCGCGAGCTCGCCAAGATCAGCCTGTCCGCGATCGACGAGCTCGCCGGCCGGCCGCTCGCCAAGTACGTCGTCGTCACCGCCATCACACCGACGCCGCTCGGCGAGGGCAAGACCACCACGACGGTCGGCCTCGGCCAGGCGATGAAGCACATCGACAAGAACGCCGTGATCTCGCTGCGGCAGCCGTCGATGGGGCCGACGTTCGGCATCAAGGGTGGCGCCGCCGGCGGCGGCTACAGCCAGGTGATTCCGATGGAACTGCTCAACCTCCACCTCACTGGTGACTTCCACGCCGTCACCGCCGCCCACAACCTGCTGGCGGCGATGATCGACAACCATCTCCACCACGGCAACGAGCTCGGGCTCGACCTCGACAACGTGACGTGGCGCCGCGTGCTGGACGTCAACGACCGATCGTTGCGCAACATCGTCGTCGGGCTCGGCGGCAAGGAGGACGGCGTCACCCGCCAGACCGGGTTCGACATCACCGCCGCCTCCGAGGTGATGGCGATCCTCGCTCTGTCGACGTCGATGGACGATCTGCGGAGCCGACTCGGGCGGATCGTCGTCGGCTACACGAAGAGCGGAGATCCCGTCACCGCCGAGCAGCTGCACGGCGCCGGCTCGATGGCCGTGATCATGCGCGACGCGCTCAAGCCCAACCTGCTGCAGACGATCGAGAACACGCCGGTGATCGTCCATGCCGGGCCGTTCGGCAACATCGCCCACGGCAACTCGTCGGTCGTCGGCGACCTGATCGGCATCCACACAGGCGACTACCTGATCACCGAGGCGGGGTTCGGCGCCGACATGGGAGCCGAGCGCTTCTTCAACATCAAGTGCCGCGCGTCAGGCCTGACGCCTGATGCGGCAGTGATGGTGGCGACGGTGCGGGCGCTGAAGGCGCACTCCGGCAAGTACCGCATCGTGGCGGGCAAGGCACTACCGCCCGAACTGCTCGAGGAGAACCCCGACGACGTGCTCGCCGGCGCCGCCAACCTCGCCAAGCAGATCGAGAACGTCAAGGCGCACGGCGTGACGCCGGTCGTGGCGATCAACGGCTTCCCGACCGACCACGCGTCCGAGCACGAAGCGATCCGCGACGTCGCGGACGCGGCCGGTGTGCGGGTGGCGGTGTGCACTCACTTCAGCGACGGGGGGGCGGGCGCCACCGATCTCGCCCGAGCCGTTGTCGAGGCGTGCGAGGAGCCAAGCCGGTTCCACTTCCTCTACAAGGACAACGACACGCTCAAGCAGAAGATCGAGAAGGTCGCGACCATGATCTACGGCGCCGAGCGCGTCGAGTACACACCCGCCGCCAACAAGCAGCTCAAGACGTACGAGGTCAACGGTTTCGGCAATCTGCCGGTGTGCATCGCCAAGACCCATCTGTCGATCTCTGGCGACGCCAGCCTCAAGGGGGCGCCGACCGGTCACACCTTGACCGTGCGTGAGGCGCGGGCGTCGGTCGGGGCTGGGTTCGTGTATCCGATCTGCGGCGATATGCGCACGATGCCGGGGCTCGGCACCACGCCCGCGGCGGCGATCATCGACTTCGACGACGACGGCGAAATCGTGGGTTTGTCGTGAGCGACGATTTCGAGCGGACTGCTGGTGGTGCGATCCTGATGGATGGCAACCGTCTTCGCGACGAGACGGTGACCCGGCTGCGCGCCGAGGTGGAGGCGCTCGGTTCGCCGGCGGTGTGCCTCGCGACCGTGCTCGTCGGCGCCGACAAGCCGTCCCAGATCTACGTCCGCATGAAACAGAAGAAGGCGGAAGAGGCGGGCTTGGTGTCCAAGGGCCTCGAGCTGCCCGAGACGGCGACGCAGGCCGATGTCGAGGCGGTGGTCGCCGAGCTCGCCGGCGACCCATCCGTGCACGGCATCCTCGTCCAGCTGCCGTTGCCGGCCCATCTCGATCCCGAGCCGGTGCTGGCGCTGCTGCCACCCGAGAAGGACGTCGACGGCCTCACCGAGCTGTCGATGGGCCGTCTCGTGCGTGGCTTGCCCGGCCACGTCCCCTGCACGCCGCTCGGCGTGATGCGGCTGCTCGACCGCTACGGCGTCGCCACGTCGGGCAAGCGCGCCGTCGTGGTCGGCCGCTCGACGCTGGTGGGGTTGCCGGCGCTGCTGCTGCTCGGGCGCAAGGGTGTCGACGCCACGGCGACGCTCGCCCACTCGCGAACGCCCGAGCTCGCCGCCGTGTGCCGTGAGGCCGATATCCTCATCGCCGCCGCCGGCCAGGCGCGCATGATCACGGCCGACCACGTCAAGCCGGGTGCCGCCGTGGTCGACGTCGGCGTGTCGCGGTCGGAGGCGGGCATCGTCGGCGACGTCGACTTCGACGCCGTGCAGTCGATCGCCGGCGCGATCACGCCGATGCCGGGAGGAACCGGGCCGATGACGATCGCCTGCCTGCTCGAGAACACGCTCAGCGCGGCGAGGATGCTCGGCGCTGTCGGTTAGTCGCGGCCTTCGTCGGCCCGCAGCTCCTCGTCGACGTCGATCCACGTCAGGATCTTGCGTGGGATCAAGGGCAGGTCGGCATGACCTGGGGCGGCGACGATCGTCGGGTTGGTGATCACGTGCAGCTTGCGGCGCGTGCGCAGCCGAGCGGACCCGGCAGCCATGACGTTCTGTACCCAGTCGGCCCGCCCGTACGTGAGCGCGAACACGAAGCCACCCTCGGTGCGAAAGACGTTGACCGGCGTCTCGTACGTGCGACCGCTGCGGCGGCCGGTGTGTATCACGATGCCGAACCCCGGCAGCCACCCGGCGAAGCGGCGGG
>DASQTR010000605.1:0-2199 GCA_035641795.1 Ilumatobacter sp. | reverse complement strand
ATCATCGGCCACTTCCTGCAGCGCGACGGCGAGATCCGCAACGAGGGCAGCGAGCTGCTCTCCCTCCCGGACTAGCGCGCCCCACTGGACATGCACCGCCACGACGCCTCGACCGAGGTGCTGACGCAGGCGATCGTGCGGTACGCCATCGACCGTGTCCGGCTCGACCCACCGCCGCTCGACGGGCCGCGCACGCCAACCGAGTTGCGGGCGATGGCCGGCAGGACGATCACCGCCAAAGGGATCGGCGGGCTGGAGGCTTTGCGCATCTTCGGCGATGTGCTGGCGCCCGCCTGCATCTCGGTCGACCACCCGCGCTTTTTCTCCTTCGTGCCGGCCGCTCCGACCGAGGCCTCGATCCTCTTCGACCTCGTCGTCGGCGCGTCGAGCATCTACGCCGGCTCCTGGATGGAGGGCGGCGGTGCCGTGTTCGCGGAGAACGAGGCGCTGCGCTGGATCGCCGATCTCGCCGGCCTGCCCGACACGACGGGCGGCGTCTTCGTCAGCGGCGGCACGGCCGGCAACCTGAGCGCGCTCGTCGCCGCCCGGTGGACGTGGCGCCACGACGCGAGCGGCCGCCACGACCGCACTCGGGGGTTGATCGTGACGTCCGGCGGCGCCCACTCGTCTGTCACACAGGCGGCCCGCGTGATCGACAGCGACGTGCTGCTCGTACCCGCCGACGCCGCGGGCCGGATGCGCGGCGAGGCGCTGACCGCTGCCCTCGACGAGATGTCGGAAGACGACCGCCAGCGGATGTTCGCGATCGTCGCCACCGCAGGCACCACGAATGCCGGGGTCATCGACGATCTTGCCGCGGTCGCCGACGCGTGCGCGGAGACGGGTGCGTGGTTCCACGTCGACGGCGCCTACGGCGCGGCGGCGCTCGCTGCTCCGAGCGTGCGTGACCGCTTCGCCGGCATCGAGCGCGCCGACAGCCTGATCGTCGATCCACACAAGTGGTTGTTCGCGCCGTTCGACGTGTGCGCGCTGCTGTACCGCGACCCGCGCATTGCCAAGGCCGCTCATACCCAGCACGCCGAGTACCTCGACGTGCTGCACGAGGACGACGGCGACTGGAACGCCAGCGACTACGCACATCATCTATCGCGGCGGGCGCGCGGGCTGCCGTTCTGGTTCAGCCTCGCCACCTACGGCACCGAGGCCTATCGCGACGCGGTCGAGACGACGTTGCGCATAGCTCACGAGGGAGCGGGCTTGATCCAGGCGAGCGAGCACTGCGAGCTCGTCGTCGAGCCGGAGCTGTCGGTCGTCGTGTTCCGGCGTGTCGGCTGGACCGCCGCGGAGTACGCAGCGTGGAGCGCCCAGCAGCTGGCGGAGGGAAACGCCTTCGTCGTCCCCAGTTCCTGGAACGGCGAGACGGTCCTGCGTTACTGCGTGGTCAACCCGAATACGACGGTCGACGATCTCGCCGCCATCATCGACTCTTTGAAATGACTATTCATGGCGTTCCCCGGCCACGCAGGCCGCCGCTGGCCACTCGCTCGCTGGCGCTCGCTCACTCGCATTGGTGGAGTGTCGCTTAGTGACCGACCTTGTGGTTCGGAACGCGTGGTGCGTTGCCACGCTCGACGGCGAGCGGCGGGAGATCGAGGGTGGTTGGGTTGCCGTCACTGGCGGCCTGATCGAGTCGGTCGGCGACGGCTCACCTCCCGACGCGACGACGGTCATCGACGCCACCGATTGCCTGGTCACGCCCGGGCTGGTGAACACGCATCACCACATGTTCCAGAACCTGACCCGGGCCTATCCGCCGATGACCGACATGCCGCTGTTCGGGTGGTTGACGTCGCTCTATCCGCTGTGGGCGGCGCTCGACACCGAGTCGGCGCACGTGTCGGCGTGGGTGGGGCTCGCCGAACTGGCGTTGTCCGGGTGCACGACGTCGACCGACCATCTGTACCTCCACCCCCGCGGCGCCGGCGACCTGCTGACCGCCGAGATCGACGCCGCGCGCGACATCGGCGTGCGCTTTCACCCGACCCGCGGCTCGATGTCGTTGTCACAGAAGGACGGCGGCCTGCCGCCGGACGAGGTCGTCGACGACGACGACTCGATCCTCGCCGCGAGCGAGGACGCCGTGAACCGCCACCACGACCGCATGTGGGGCGCGATGACGCGGATCGCGTTGGCACCGTGCTCGCCGTTCAGCGTCACGGAGGAATTGATGGTGCGCAC
>DASQTR010000604.1:0-4813 GCA_035641795.1 Ilumatobacter sp. | reverse complement strand
TCGCCGTCGTTGACTCGCCGCTGTCGCGCAGGTCGTAGCGCACCACGCGGCGACCGCCGGCGGCGAGGCGCTCGCAGAGCGTGTCGGGCCAGGAGAGCATCGTGGTCCCGCCCGCCAGCAGGACGAGTGGAGCGTCGTCGTCACCGAAGGACGCGATGCCCAGGGAGACCCCATTGGCGTTGACGGTGGTCATCGGATCACGCGGTAGTCCCGGCCGAGCCGGAGGAACCCTGCGATGATGAGCACGCGAGCGTGACTCCCTCCAATGTTGTCGGATCGTTCAGACCGACGCGAGCTGTCCGTTCGAGAGGTAAGACGGCGCACCTGGCACCGACTCATCGGTCGACCGCTGCCATGCTGACGAACATTGCCGCCTCTCCAGCGGCTTGGTGCTGGTAAGGCCACGGCCACTGAGGCTGCCGCTCAGAGCCGGCGTTGGAGGACAGGCGCCGACGGGCTTTCGGGCGGCGCGTTCGGAGGCACCACACCGGTCGAATCCTCGGCGCACGGACGCCGAATCGGTTTCGGACTCGTGGCAGGGTGCGGTTGTCCGCACCAGGGATGGTCGGCTCGCACGGTCGACTCAGCAACCGGGGGCGCGGACACTCAGGGTGTGAGCGATGTCATTGAACTCGACCAGGTCGGCAGGACGTTCCGCAGCGACGAGGGTTTGATCACGGCGCTCGCTGAGGTCACCCTGTCCATCTCGGCTGCGACGTTCGTGGCGGTCATGGGCGCGACCGGATCCGGGAAGAGCACGCTGTTGCACTGCGCCGCCGGTCTGGACCGTCCTTCGACCGGCATGGTGCGTCTGTGCAACGAGGATCTCAGACGGATGAGCGAGCGCGCCATGGCCCTCGTCCGTCGGGAGCGCGTCGGGTTCGTCTTCCAGTCATACAACCTGCTGTCCGAGCTGACAGTCGAGCAGAACGTGCTGCTCCCGCACCGGTTGGGCGCGCCGCTGGCGATGCCGGTGGCGGACGCGCTCGGGCACGTCGGGCTCGTCGGGACCGAGCACCGACCGGTCGGCGCGTTGTCCGGCGGGCAGCGCCAGCGCGTCGCAGTGGCGAGAGCGCTCATCACGGCCCCGGAGGTTGTATTCGCGGACGAGCCGACCGGCGCGCTCGACCCGACGACCGGGCATCGCATCCTCGGGTTGCTGCGTTCCGCTGTCGACGACCGTGGGGTCACCGTTGTAATGGTGACCCACGATCCTTTCGCGGCGTGCATGTCGGACCGGCTGGTGCTGTTGCGTGACGGGCGCGTCGTCGCTGACCGGGTAACGCCGGATGCGGCCACCATCGCGGCCGAGCTCCGAGCCGTCGCATGAGGACGGGCCTGGTGAAGCAGGCGCTGCTGCGTCATCGATGGTCGCTGATGGCGCCAGCGTGTACGCAGGTGCTCGCCGCGTGCGTGATCAGCGTGATGGTGATGACCGCCTGGTCGCTGAGCCCGTCACAGCTGGGGCCGGCTGCCCGTGCCGTCGTCGTTGCCTCGGAGATGGACGACGTGACGTCCGTCTTTCTCGGCGTCGCGATCTATCTGTCGATCATCATCGTCGGTGTCACCATGAACCTGGCGATCCAGCAACAGCTCGAGGACATCGCCCTTGTGCGGGTGGTGGGCGCCTCGCCGGGCCAGATCCGCCGTGCCGTCGCGCTGCAGGTCGCCGCACTTGCCGTGCCGGCGTCACTGGTGGGATGGCTGCTCGCGGTCCCGGCCGGGGCGGCGTGGGTCGCCGCGCTGCGCGCCCACGGCGTGCTGCCCGCCGCCGCGCGGCTCGTGCCGCAGGTGATGGCGTTGCCCATCGCGCTGGGTATCGTGCTGGCGACGTCGGTGGTCGGCGCACTCGCGGCCGCACTCCGCACGGCGCGGATCGCGCCAAGCGCGGCGCTGGCCGAGGCCGAGACGAGACGCCGGCCGATCGGCCGTAGCCGCGTCGTCGTCGGCATCACGCTCACCCTCGGCGGCGCTGTGCTGTCGGCCGCGCTCTCCCAGATCGACCCGGCTCAGGCGGACGACGCCGCCTTCTTCGTGATGCTCGCCGAGTGCATCGGCATCGGCATGCTCGCACCTCTCGCTCTGCGGCGGGTCACGGCGCTGGTCCGCCGTGTCGCCGGGGAGGGGGTCGCTCGCCTCGCGGTCGACAACCTCGAGACGATGACACGATCGCTGTCAGGTGCCCTCGTCCCCCTCGTGCTCGCCGCCGCCTTCACCGCAGTGAAGATCGCTGTTCACACCACCGCCACTCGGGTCACCGGCGTGACCGGCACGGCCGCAGACGTCTGGACCGACTACTCGGGCACCGTCATCTACGCGACCTTCGCGGGTGTTGCCGCGCTGAACTGCCTGGTCACCGTCGTCGTAAACCGGCGTCGCGACCTGGCCGCGATGCAACTCCTCGGCGCAGATCGCCGGACGCTGATCGGGATGACGGCCGTCGAGGCCATGCTCGTGACTGCCACCGCCGTCGTGCTCGCCGCCGGGGTTGCCGGCATCACGCTCGCGCCCATGCTGCACACCTCGCTGGGGCGCTGGCTGCCGTACTTCCCGCCCGTCGTCCCGGTCGCGGGTGTCGCCCTGATGGCGTGCGTCGTCATGATGGGGATGGCCGCGCCCGCCGTGGCGGTGACCCGCGCCGCGCCGATCGACGTCGTCGCAGCAGGCCCATGAGCATCCCGTCGACGATTCTGCGTGCCCCCGTCGACGTACGGTCCAGACGGGAAGCCGCCTACCTGGCGGCGACGCTCCCGCCCGCCATTCCCGCCTTCGCGTTGGCGCTCGTAGGCCTCGTCGCTTGCCTCATGTCACTTGTGGGAGTGGGGCTCCCGCTGCTCGTTGGGGTGCTCGCGCTCGCACGGGCATCCGGGACGCTCTTCCGTCGCCTGGGCCGGGCGACGCTGGGGTGGACGTGGTCCTCGCCGAGACCGCTCGCTTCTCGCGGTCGGCTGCGCCGCGCTGGCGAGCTGCTCCGTGACAGCGACGGGTGGCGGTGCCTGCTCTACTGCGGCGTCAAGCTGCCGCTCACCGCCGTCGGCGTGTACGGCGCGCTCGTCGGCTATGTGGTCGGAGCGCTCGGCGCGACGTACCCACTGTGGTGGTTCGCCACGCACGGGGGCTTCGGGCTGTTCGGCGACCGGTCATGGATCGGCACGTGGCCGCTCGCGCTGCAAGGAGCCGGGCTGCTCCTCCTCGTGCCCTGGTTCGTGCGCCTCGTCGTCACCGTCGACCACGCGCTCGTCGAGCGGCTGCTCGCACCGAATCCCGCCCGAGCCCGCATCGCAGCCCTGGAGGCGAGCCGCGCCACCCTCGCCGACGACGCGACCACGACGCTTCGACGGATCGAGCGCGACCTCCACGACGGCACCCAGGCCCGGCTCGTCGCACTCGGCGTTGCCCTCTCGCGGCTGGAACCGAGGGTCAAGGACCCCGAGGCCGAGACGATCGTCGCCTCCGCCCGCAAGCAGGTGCTCGACGCGCTCGAAGAACTCCGCGAGACCATCCGTGGTGTGCACCCACCCGCGCTCGACGACGGACTCTCCACCGCACTCGCGACGCTTGCCGCCCGCAGCCCTGTACCGGTGGACTTCCAGGACGAGTTGCACTGCCGGCCGACCGACGCTCAGGCGGCAGCGTTGTACTTCACCGCGGCCGAGCTGCTCACCAACGTTGCTCGCCACGCCAGTGCCCGCCTCGCCCGGGTTGAGATCAGCGACACCGCCGAGCGCATCTCGCTCGTCGTGCACGACGACGGCCGGGGCGGCGCCAGCCTCGCGGCCGACGGCACCGGCCTCGCCGGCGTCGAACGCCGCGTACGCGCCCTCGATGGTTCGATCACCGTCCACAGCCCACAGCACGGTCCCACCACCATCACCGTCAGCCTGCCCAAGGAACCCAGATGCGGGTGATCGTCGCCGAGGACAACGCGCTACTTCGCGACGGCATCGTCCTGGTGTTGCGCGACCACGGCATCGATGTCGTCGCAGCGGTCGACAACGCCGACGAACTACTCGCAGGTGTCGCCGAGCACGAACCGGACCTCGCCGTGGTCGACGTACGGATGCCACCCACCCAGACCGACGAGGGAGTGCGCGCCGCCATCGAGATCCGGCGTCACCATCCTGACACCGCGGTGCTCGTGTTTTCCCAATGGGTCGAGACCGACTACGCCCGCCAGCTTCTCACCGAGCCCGCGAAGGTCGGCTACCTACTCAAGGACCGCATCGTCACCACCGACCAGTTCATCGACGCCGCGCATCGCGTCGCCGACGGCGGCACTGCGCTTGACCCAGAAGTCGTCCGCCAGCTGCTGGCACGACCCCGCGTTGACGCCGGCGTCGCTCGTTTGACCGAGCGCGAGCGGGACATTCTCGCCCTCGTCGCCGAGGGCCGCTCGAACCAAGCGATCGCCGACGAGTTCGGGTTGGCACTCCGCAGCATCGAAAAGCACGTGACTTCGATTTTCACGAAGCTCGACCTACAGCCCGCACCAAACGACCACCGCCGGGTCCTCGCCGTGCTGCGCTACCTCGACGCCGGCGGCCCATAGACGCGTTCGCTGGGGTGTACCGATTGATGGCGCGGGTCGCGCTGCCAGCGCGGGGGCGGTGTCCCCGAACGGCGGGCATATCGACGTGGGGCATCGCCCCAAGGTGCCGGTCTGGGACGCTGATCACATGCCGTGCCTCAGACGGCCGCCCTGCAAAGGGTGGGCGCGAATCTCGGGGAGACCTTCATCATTGGGCGTTCCTCACCCACCCTACGGCCGCGGGCGTTTCGGTCCCCCGAACCGGCGGGCCTCTGCACTCAACCG
>DASQTR010000603.1:0-2694 GCA_035641795.1 Ilumatobacter sp. | reverse complement strand
TGCTCGCCGGCGAGTTCCTGTTCCACTTCGGCGGGTTCCTTTCGCACGAGCTGCGCCGGAGCGACTTCGATCTCGGCTATCGCAGCACGCTCGAGTGGCTGCGCGCCGGCGGGCTCCGGGAGAACGGCCTCTCCGCCGAGTTGGAGCAGCAGGCGCTCGACCGGGCCGAGGACTCGTACCGACCGGGTCAACGCTGGCAGTCCTACGGGCGCACCGCCTTCCAGGACCTGCCCGCACGCGAGCGGCTCGCTCTCGTGTCCGTGTTCGCGCACATCGCCCGCGTCGTCGCCCACGACCTGCGGCACCGCCGGCCGCAGTAACCCCAGGGCGTGACCACGGAGAGACGCGAGAATCGCGTTCATGGCCACAGAGCTGCTCTACCTGCGAGACGCGTACCAGCGTGAGTTCGACGCCAGGGTCTTGGCAGCACGGGACGACCAGGTCGCGCTGGATCGCACGGCTTTCTATCCGACGGGCGGCGGCCAGCCGCACGACATCGGCACGATCGCCGGCAGCAACGTCGTCGACGTGCGCAAAGAAGGCGACCTCGTGTGGCACCGTCTCGACGGTCCGGTTCCCGCCGAGAGCGAGCAGGTGCACGCCGAGATCGACTGGGACCGCCGGCACGCGCTGATGCGCACGCACACTGCGCTGCATGTCCTGTGCGGCGTCATCTGGAACGAATGGGGCAAGGCCGTGACCGGCGGCAACATGGAGCCGCTCGAGGCCCGCATGGATTTCGAGTTCGATCCGCTCCCGGAAGGATTCGGTTCGCGCATCGAAGAGCTCGTCAATCGCGAGCTCACGGCCGCCCGTCCCATCGAAGTGTCGTTCCTGCCGCGCGAGCGAGCCCTTGACGACGAGGACCTCATCCGGACCAAGGTCAACCTCATCCCGGAGTCGGTTCAGGAGATCCGCGTCGTCGACATCACCGGGCTCGACAAGCAGGCCGACGGCGGCACCCACGTGCGCTCGACCGACGAGGTCGGCCGCGTTCAAGTCGTGAAGACCGAGTCCAAGGGCAAGGGCAACAAGCGCATCCGCATCAAAGTGCTTGACGGGTAATCAGCTGCCGACCGTTGGGACGGGAGCGGGTTTCGGTGGTGCGCCTTCCTCGATGCGGATCTTCGGGAGGAATTTGCCGAGCCACTTCGGCAGCCACCAGTTGGCCGGGCCCAGCAGCTCCATCGTCGCCGGGACGAGCACGAGCCGCACGAGCGTCGCGTCGACGAACACGGCGACGGCGAGGCCGACGCCGAACATCTTCACCGTCGGATCGGGGTCACCGAGGAAGCTCAAGAACACGCTGATCATGATCAACGCCGCCGACGTGATCACGCGGGCGGTGGCCGCGAGACCGTCGATCACACTGCGCAGGTTGTCCTTGCTCTCGTAATACTCCTCGCGGATCCGTGAGAGCAGGAACACCTCGTAGTCCATCGACAGCCCGAAGAGGATGGCGAACATCATCATCGGCACGAACGACACGATCGGCACGGTCTGGTCCAGGCCGACCAGCCCCTTGAGCCATCCCCACTGGAAGATCGCGACGATGACGCCGTACGCCGCCGCGATCGACAGCAGGTTCATGATCGCTGCCTTCAGCGGCACCAGGACCGACCGGAACACCATCATGAGCAGGATGAACGAGAGGCCGACGACGGCGCCGATGAACAGCGGAAGCCGGTCTTGAATGCGCTCACCGAGATCCACGAACCCCGCCGTCTGCCCGCCCACGAAGACCTCGGCGCCGGTGCCCTGCACCGCCGCCGGCAACACTTCGGTGCGCAAGCGGTTCACCAGTTCCTCGGTCTGCTCCGATTGCGGCGCCGAGGGCGGGATCGCCACGATCAGCGCCGCCGCCTGATCCGGGCTCATCTGTGGCGGCGCAACCTCGACCCCCGGGATCTTCTCGACTGCCTGCTGGATCGCGTCGACCGCCGCCATGTCGCCAGGTTGCGGGAGCGCGACCGCCAGGAACAACGGGCCGTTCGCGCCGGGGCCGAACCCCTCGGTGATGAGGTCGTAGGCCTGACGCTGCGTGAGGTTCTCCGGCAGTGTCCCGTCGTCGGTCTGGCCCAGACGCATCGAGAGCACCGGGGCGGCCAGCGTCAGCAGGATCGCCAGGCTGATGATCACCGCCGCCCACCGGTGGCGCGACATGAAGGTGGCCCACCGCTCCCACCCGCGGGGGCGAGCGCCAGTGACCGAATGGTGTGCCTCGGCGCGACCCCTGCGACGGAGGTGAGGCAGACGGACGGAGTTGATGTGCCGTCCGGCCAGGCCGAGGAGCGCGGGTACGAGCGTGACCGCGGCCGCCATCATCACTGCCACCGCGATGGCGGACATGAACCCGAGTCGGGTCACGTAGGGGATGCCCGCGAGCGCGAGGCCGGTGATCGCGATCACGACCGTGCCGCCCGCGAACAGGACCGCCTGGCCGGCGGTGCCGTTGGCCAGCCCGATGGACTCCGTCATCTCCATGCCGCTGGCGAGGTTCTGGCGGTGGCGGGTGACGATGAACAGCGAATAGTCGATCCCGACCCCGAGGCCGATCATGGTCGCAAGCGTCGGCGCGACGGTCCCGATGTCGGTGACGGCCGAGACGAGCGAGATGATCGACAGCGCGATCGCGAGCCCGAACAGCGCGGTGCCGATCGGCACGCTCATGGCCACGACCGAGCCGAACGCGAT
>DASQTR010000602.1:0-2994 GCA_035641795.1 Ilumatobacter sp. | reverse complement strand
ATGAGCGCAGAGAATCCATCGAGTCGCAGGTCGAGATTCATGCCGAGTGCCGGAATCCACTGGACCGACTCCTCGATCGGACGTCCGTCGATCACGTCGGGCAGTTGCACGACGAGCCACGCTGCGGCGGCGACGGGACCGATGATCCCGAGCAGCAGGCCACGCCTTCCGAGCCGCCTCCCGAACGCCAACCCGACCAGCCCGAGCACGGCATGCAGGACGAGCAGGGCGACCACGTGCAGCGCCCGCTATCCGGCCGGCGGCATTGCCCACTGCGCCCGCGCGACGACGAGACCCTGATCGGCGGCCGCGAACATGAGAGCCGAAGCCTAGTAGACCGTCCCCGAACGGGTCCCGCCGTCGACTGACACGGCGGGCGAGATCGTCAGTCGTTGCGTCAGTCGCTGATCGGGTTGCCGGTCGCGTCGAGCGCGTACCACACGTCGCCCTGACCCTGACCGTTCGTGTCGCCCGGTGTGGCGTCGCCCGAGAAGAAGTAGAGCGGCCAGCCGTTATAGGTCGCCTGCGTGCCCGCCGGATGCTCCGCGGTACCGAGCAACGCCTCGTCCACGCCCTCGCCGCCGGTCACTTCGCCGGCGTCGTCGACGGTCAGCGGTGGCCACGCCTCGGCGCACGCATCGGTGCACGTGGGATCCGATTGTGCGTCGGGGATGAACAGGTAGACGGTCATGCCGTTGGCGGCGGTGACGATCTGTCCGAGATCGGAGTCGGCGAGGAGCACGGCAGCCTCGCCCTCTGGGGCGGCGGTCGTCGCCGCGGGCGGTTCCGTCGGAGCGTTGGTCGGAGCCGGCGCGTTCGTCGTCGACGGCGTGCCGGCCTCGAGGTTGGCGAGCGCCTGCTGGAAGGCGGCGATCGTCGCGGCGTCGACGTCGCCGGTCGGCTCGACGCCGAGCTCGGTCTGGAAGTCCATCAGCGCCTGTGTCAGCTCCTCGCTCCAAACGCCGTCGATCGGCGCGTCCCAGAAGCCGACCAGCGACAGGATCGTCTGCAGCACGACCGTCTGCCGGGCCTCCTCCTGGCCGACCGCCGCCAGCTTCTCCTGCAGGGCGCGGGCGGTGGCCTCGTCGACGAAGCCGGTCACGGGCAGCTCGCTGTCGGTCTGGAGTTGCTCCACCGCGGCGACGGTCTTCGGGCCATAGACGCCGTCGATCGGGCCCGGATCGTAACCGCCGGTCGTGAGGTCGGTCTGGAGGCCCGTGGTGTATGCCGTGATCTGCTCGGCTGCGTTCGCGTGCTGCTCGTCGGTGAGGCATTGCGCCTCGGCGAGCAGCCGCAGCCAGGCCATCTCGAGCGCCAGCGCGGCGGAGTTGTACTCGGCCGCCGCCTCGACCAGTGGCGTCTCGTCGGTGATGCCACGCGCCGTCCGCGCAAGGTCGTTCTCGGCCTCCTCGACGCGCTCGATCGTCGCCGGCGGAACCAGCGTCGTCGTCGTGCTCGTCGTCGGCGTCGCGGTGCTGTTGGGCACGCTCGACGCGGTGGCGATCGCCGCCGCCAGCGCCGCCTGAGCGTCGACGAGCTCCTGCTGCGCGGCGGCGAGATCATCCTTGGCGGTATCGACGCCGTCAGCAGCCGAGACGACTTCGTCGCGCGGTTCGGTGAGATCGGCGCCGAGCGTGTTGATGTCGCCCACCGTCGCCTCGCGATCGGTGAACACCCGACCGTAGCGATCGAGCGTCTCGACGTAGCCCTCCGTCGCGCTGCAGAACTCGCCGTGCGCAGTGGTGAGGGCATCCTGGGCCTCGGACACGCCATCTTCGGCATCCGTCACCTGCTGCTGGGCGGCGGCGACCGGGTCTTCCGGCGCCTCCGTGGGTTCTGGCGCTTCGGTAACGCCCGCCGGCTCGATGGTGGCAACGTCGTCGTCGTCATCGCTGCACGCGGCGGCGAGCAGTGCCACGGTCGTGACCACCGCGACGAGGCGACTGTTGCGGCGACGCGACCGGCCGCCGAGGCACGCTGCCAGATCCCGCATCATCGGTTCCTCTCTCGACTCAGACCGCCCAGACGGGTGACCGTACCAGCGCGCGCCACGTAACGTGCGTGCACGCGAAGGAGGCGCCCCGCGAAGGACGCCTCGTAGGAATCGACCGGTGTTTGGTGGGGCTATGGTGAATCGAACACCAGACCTCATCCTTATCAGGGATGCGCTCTAACCGACTGAGCTATAGCCCCAGCAGGGACGCGAGGCTAGCGCACGGGGTTCGGATTGCCTCCTCCGCTTCCGGCCGTCAGATGGGGCGCACACGCTCTTCGTCGTCGACCGACCAGTCGGCTGGCGCCTGCGGCGCCGCGGGCGGCGGCTCCGGATCGTCGACGTCCCACTTGGCGGCTGCCTCGCCGAGTGGAGGCCGGCGCACCACGTAGCGGCGCGCAGACGAGGCGGTGCGCTCGACGACCTCCTCCTCGAGCACCGTCACGCGGATGCCACCGACGACGTCGCTGACGAGGTTGAACAGCGTCGCCATCAGCACAGCTGCCCCGGTGAGCCCGACCGCGAGGAACAGCCCGATGACCCAGGCATTGTGGAAGATCTCGCCCCCGTCGAACTCGAACGTCTCCCAGCCGAACTGGGTGAACCAACGCTCGACGTTGTCGAGCGTGCCGGTGCTATCGGCAACGCGCCAGAGCAGCACACCAGAGGTGAGGCACACGAGGTAGCCGACGAGACTGAACACCAGCGCCAGCTTGAAGGTGCTCCAGGGATCGATGTGGCGGACGACGCGAGTCACACGACGGACACGAGGGCGCCGACCGGGAGCGCGCAGCCCCGCGCTGGTGCTGCTCGCCGTGGTTGGAGGAATGTGATCGCCCCAACTCGTCGTCGGCACGGCCGTCACGGTGGGCGGCGCGTACGTGGGCGCCGGTCGCGTCACGGCGGCGGCGGTGGGCAGCGTTGTCGGCACGTGAGCGGCGGTCGCGGGCGGGGCGGGAGGCGGCGGCGCGACAGGCGCACGCGGCGTACGCGACCGCTCG
>DASQTR010000601.1:0-2233 GCA_035641795.1 Ilumatobacter sp. | reverse complement strand
ACGAAACAGCCGGCCCGGCCACTCGATGAACCCCCGACCAGCCATCGCCACTCGGCACCAGAGTTCTCATGAATCATCGGGGCTAATGATCCGACGGTAGGGGCCTGTCGGGATTCTTGTGGAAGTCAATGAGCCGTGATGGTCCACCACCTTCGGGTGGTGGCCGGATTGGATCATTCGATGAGGAACAAGGATGACGCCACGACGGCGGGGAGTGAGGGCCAGTCGACCACGGTGACGGCGGTCGAGGAGGCGCCGCCCGCTGAGACTGCGAACAGGGAGTTCCGGTTGCCCAGACCGAGCTTGGACAACGAGCTGGCCGAGCAGCTGGTGGCCCAGGCCCGTGAAGACGGCGTGAGCCTCGTGGGTCCCTATGGGCTGTTGTCGGGGATTGTCGGGCAGCTGTTGGAGACGGCGCTTGGGGTCGAGATGACTGACCACCTCGGCTACGAACGGCACGAGCGATCGTCGTCGACGAACAGTCGCAACGGCACGAGCTCGAAGACGCTGCAGACCGACGTCGGGCCGGTGACGATCGACGCGCCTCGCGACCGTGACGGCAGCTTCGAGCCGGTGATCGTCCCGAAGCACGCGAGGCGGCTGTCGGGGTTCGACGACCAGGTGCTGTCGCTGTACGCGAAGGGGTTCACCACACAGGACATCGTCGACCACGTCGCCGACATCTACGGGTCCAAAGTCTCCAAGGACCTGGTCACCAAGGTGACCGACGCCGTGTTGGATGAGCTGGGCGAGTGGCAGTCGCGGCCGTTGGATCCGGTGTGGCCGGTGCTGTTCCTGGATGCGATCTACGTCAAGATCCGCGACGGGCAGGTCTCGAACCGGCCGATCTACGTGGCCATGGGCATCAACGTTGCCGGCGAACGCGACGTGTTGGGCCTGTGGGTTGGTACCGGCGGCGAGTCGTCCAAGCACTGGGCCGGGTATCTCACCGAGCTGGCCAACCGCGGCATCCGCGACACCATGATCGTCGCCTGCGACGGACTCCCCGGGCTCCCGCAGGCCATCGAGGCGACCTGGCCGCAAGCACAAGTGCAGACTTGTGTCGTGCACCTCGTCCGAGGCAGCCTGCGTTACGCGTCGAGGGCCGACTGGTCCAAGATCACCAAGGACCTCAAGGCCGTCTACACCGCCCCGACGGTCGACGCTGCCGAGGCCCGTTGGCTCGAGTTCGCCGAGACCTGGGGCGGCCGCTACCCGGCGATCATCGGGCTGTGGGAACGCTCGTGGGAGCAGTTCACGCCGTTCCTGGACTTCCCCGTCGAGCTCCGCCGGCTCATCTACACGACGAACGCGATCGAGTCGTTGAACTCGAGGTTCCGGCAGGCCGTCCGCCGGCGCGGGCACTTCCCCCACGAGCAGGCCGCATTGAAGGTCCTGTACTTGTGCGTGAAACGTCGGGACAAGAACCGGTCGAACCCGACCGGGCGTGTGCCAGGCTGGAAGAAGATCCTCAACACGCTCGTGGTCACCTACGGCGACCGGATCGAGACAGCGATCAACTAGCAGCAAACCCAGGCTCAGCTACTTCCACGAAATCGCTGACAGCCCCCGTCCGACCAGACCCACGCGACGCCCTGCTGTGTGGCGAGGGAGATACGGGCGCAGTTGGCGCCCCGGTCGCGTGCCCCGTCGCCGAGCACCATGTCGGTGTGCTCGTCCTCGGGCATGGCCAGGGCGATGCGGGTCGGGAACAGGTCCCGGAACCCGACAATCTCCTTGCGAGGGTCCTGTAGCGCGCCGATGACCACGACACCGACGGCCCGGCCTTGAGAGAGCAGCAGGGGCAGGGCGGCGGCCATGCGCTTGCTGGTGTCGCGATCGGCGTAGGCGGACAGGGCGGCCAGCTCGTCCACGACCACCACGATCAGCGGCTCGGCGACCGAGGGTGTGTGCAGGCGGGTGACCCCGCGCAGGCGCCGTGCCCGGGCGTGCATCTCGCTGGCGGCCTCTTCCAGCAGGTCGGCCATGTCTGGGGCGGTGTCGCAGGCGAAGCGGTGAAACAGCGGCTGGCCCGGTGCCAGCTCCATGCCGCCCTTGGGATCGATCACCCACAGCTGCACCCACCGGTCCCGAATCGCCGGGCAGAGACCCCGGATGATCGACCACGCCACCGACCCCTTGCCCGCTCCGGTCGCCCCCGCGACGAGGGTGTGCGAGCCCCGGACCTTGACCGTCCAGGGGGCGCCGTCCTCCCCGACCCCGATCGGCACCG
>DASQTR010000600.1:0-14424 GCA_035641795.1 Ilumatobacter sp. | reverse complement strand
GATCCGGCCCGTGGTCTTGCGCCAACTCGACGAGCAGCTCGCCGAGACCGCTCCTCTCGTCGATGCGTTCCGGGGCAAGCTCGATGGTTGAGACGATTCGGGCGCCGCTGCAGCGGTGGCTCGGCGAGCAGCACGGCAGTGACGTCAGCGTCGTCGAGTTGCGCCGCATCGCCACCGGCAACTCGCGCGCCAACTGGTACGTCGAGACGGCGGACGGAGCGCGCTACGTCGTTCGGGTCGAGCAGGGCGGCGTCTTCGGATCAACGAGCGCTGAGGAGTTCCGCATGATGCGCGCCGCCCACGCCGTCGGCTGTCCAGTGGCTCGCGTCCGTTGGCTCGAGCCGACGGGTGCCGTGCTCGGCCAGCCCTTCTTCGCGATGGACTTCGTCGACGGCATAACAACTGCTCGTAACGACCGCTCGATGGCGCCCGATCTGGCGGAGGACTTCGTGCGCCGGCTCGCCGATCTGCATCAGGCCGACTGGAGGTCGGAGATCGCCGGTGGCACGTCGGGTGTCGACACGACTCACGCCGCGATCGACCGGTGGCACGGGGTGTACCGGGCCGAGACGGACGTCCGCATCCCGCTGCTCGAGGAGGGCGCAGCCTGGCTGCACCATCACGCCGAGCATCCGGAATCGGTCGGCATCGTCCACGGTGACGCAGGTCCAGGCAACTTCGTCCACGACGGCACGCGCGTGACCGCATTCACGGACTGGGAGTTCGCCCACGTCGGCGACCCGATGGAGGACTGGGCGTACCTGATCACGATGCGCGGCGCGTCGACGATGAGCCGCAACGACTGGCTGGCACTTTTCGAGCGCGTGGCGGGCGTGAAAGTGTCCGAACGCCAGCTGCGCTATTGGAGCGTGTTCAACTTCTTCAAGGGCGCGTGCGCCAACCTCACCTGCCGGCGCGCGTTCCGCACGGTCAATCCCGCGCCGAACATGGCGCTGATCGGGACGGCGCTGCACCAGACGTACGTGCGCCAGGTGGCGAGACTGATCGAGGAGGCATGACGTTGGCACGAAGCGACGAGTCGGCGCTGGTGGCGCTCACGCTCGAGTACGGCGACGCCGTGCGCGCCCGCGACGTCGAGCGCTGGACCGCGACATGGACCGACGATGCCCGCTGGGTCCTCGGCGAGGGCCGTGACGTCGTCGGTCGCGAGGCGATCGTCGACATGTGGTCGACCTCGATTGCCAAGTACACGACGGTTGTGCAGCTCTACCTCTGCTGCACGTACGACGTCGACGGCGACACGGCCCGCGGGCGGTGCGAGTTGCAGGAGCTCAACATCAAGAGCGGTGGCGGACGGCACGTGATGGCCGGCCACTACGACGACACCTACCGGCTGACACCCGGCGGGTGGCGGTTCACCAGCCGCCGCCTCACGAAGTACTACGCCGGTCCGCCCGACCTGATGGGCGACTTCTTCACCGGCTGAGCAATCGAGCGTCCGGAGCGCGCCAACCGGTTCGTGTCGTTGTCACACCTTGGTGCGGCTGGGGCCGGCAGGCGAGTCCTTGAACATGTTCTCGGCGTCGAAGCCGATGCGGGCCGTTGGCCGGATCTCGATCACCACACGGCCTTCCGTGTCGAGGTGCTGCACGAACGCCGCCTGGCGTTCGGCGCTCTCCGGCCTCACCCGGGCGGCAAGTGCGGGGTAGAACCAAGCCTTGGTCTCGCCGTCGTCGTGGACGATCGCCTCCCCCTTGTACGTCACCGCCTGGCTCGTGCCGATGTCGGTGCCACGGCTCGAGACCGCAATCGCCACTCGAGGCCGCGATTCGACTGCGGCGACGCGTTTGCGCCGGCGCGTGCAGGTCAGCCAGAAGCTGCCGTCGCGGAGCAGGTAGTTCATGATCACGCCGACCGGGTCGCCGTCCCCTGTGGTCCACATGAACGTGCACTCGGTCTGGGCGGCGTGTAGCGCCTGTTCGCGTTCGTCGTCGAGCGCGAACGTCGACACGTCCTCGTAGGAGTCCACGAACTTTGCTTGTTCGTCGCGTTCATCGTCGGCCATCACGTCTCCTCCGCTTGCCTGGGTCGGTACTGGTAGCTCCGTTGCGTACGTCCGCCTGCCACGAGGTGATGCTCGCCGGTGATCCACGACGCAGCGGGGGAGCACAGGAACAGCACCATCGCAGCGATGTCGTCGGGTGTTCCGGTGCGTCCCAGCGGAATCGTCTCTGTCAGCTCGTCGAGCCGGTTCTCGACGCCGAGCACCTCCAGGAAGGCTTCCGTGACGACCGGCCCGGGTGACACGGCGTTGACCCTGATGCTGCGTTCGGCGAGCTCGAGCGCCAACGTCTGGGTGAGGTTGATCAGCCCCGCCTTGGCCGCTGCGTAGGGGCCGGTGTACGGCGATCCGCGTGTGCCCGCGCCCGACGTGATGTTCACGATTGCGCCGCCGCCGGCCATCCGGTTGGCAGCGGCCTTGCACCCCTGGAAGGCCGACACCAGGTTGAGCTCGACCTGTGAACGGAACGTCTCGTCCGGCGTGTCGACGAGCAGACGGACGTCCTTCTCGTCGGAGCCGCCCACGTTGTTGACCCACACGTCGATCCGGCCGAACTCGGCGACCGCATCGTCGGCGAGCTGCTCGGAGAAGTCGCGGATGTCGTGTGCCACGACGACCGCCCGTTGGCCGCGGGCGCGGATGCCCCCCGCCGTGTGCTCGAGATCGTCGATCCGGCGCGCGTTCACGACCACGTCGCATCCGGCATCCGCCAGCGCCCATGCGGTCGCCCTGCCGATGCCCTGACCGGCACCCGTGACGACGGCGACACGGTCGTCGAGGCGAAACCCATCGAGGATGCTCATGTCAGCTTGCTGAATCGGATCGGCAGGCGGGTGAGGCCGTGCAACACGAACGAGTCGTTGCGCGTCGGCTCGCCGGCGAGCTCGATGTCTTCGAGCCGGCCGAGCAGCCGCTCGAAGGCGACCTTGGCCTCGAGCCGCGCCAGTGGGGCGCCAATGCAGAAGTGGATGCCCCATCCGAATGCCACGTGGCGTGCGGTCTCCCGGCGGTCGCGGTCGAGTCGGAACTCGTCGGGATCAAGGAATTGCGCGGGATCGCGGTTGGCGGCGGCGTAGCACACCTGGAGCTTCGTTCGCGGCGGGATCGTCTCGCCGTGCATCACGCACTCCTCGGCGTTCGTCCGGAACAGGCCGTGCACGGGGGAGTCGAACCTCAGCGCCTCCTCGACCGCCACCGGGATGAGAGCGAAATCGCGGCGGATTGCCGTCATCAACGCCGGATGTTCCAGGAGGCGATACAGCAGCATGCCGAGCAGGCTGGTCGTTGTCTCGTGGCCGGCGACCAGCAGCTGGTACCCGAGGTGGCGCACCTCCTGGGTGGCGAGCGCGCCGTCACGACGCGCCAACATCAACACACTCAGCACGTCGTCGGGGATGTCCGCACCCGCGGCCAGCGCCGCAGCCCGCTCGTCACAGCCGGCCTCGACGTAGTCCTCGATCGCTTGCTTGGCGCGGTAGTACGTCTCGAGGTCACCACCGGTGAGCCCGGCGACGGCCTGGTCGCTCCAGCGCCCGAAGTCGGCGCGGTCGTCGCCGTGGATGCCGAGCAGCTCGGCGATCGCCAGCGCCGGGAACGGTGCCGCGAACTCGCGTATGAAATCGCAATGACCGCCGTCGACGAACATGTCGATCAGACGATCCGCGGTCACACGCAGCTGCGGCTCGAGCCGCTTGATCTCGACTGGCATGAACGCTCCCCTGAGCACGCGCCGATGACGCCCGTGGTCCGGTTCGTCGGCGCTGCCGAGCACCCCGGGGTCGAGGTATTGGACGCCAGGCCCGTCACGGTTCGTCCACAGATCAGGTTGCTTGAGCACGTCCACGACGTCGGCGAACCGCGACACCACGTAGAACGGCGGGTCGTGCTCGGCCTCGTGGTGGAGCGGGCACCCTTCACGCCATTCCGCATAGTGGTCGGTTGGTTCGAAGCGGCGAGCCGCGTCGACTTGCCGGCTGGCGTTCACGACCCGAATGCGGCTGTCGCCACTCCGTCGTCACCGCGGACCGGCGCGACGGCGTCGATGCGGTACTTCATGACGCTCCCGCCTAGCCGCGGTTCCGCACGCAGCGCCGCCCCAGTGGCGTGGAAGTTGGGATGTCTGAAGTGGGCTTCCAGGGCTTCGGGCGATTCCCACAACTCGACGATCGTGATCCGGCCGGGGCGGGCGGGATCGGCCGACATCGTGTAGACCACGCATCCTGGTTCGTCTCGCGCGGTGGCCTGCTGTAGCTCAGCCGTCGACTCGACGAGGCCGTCACGCACCGCAGGATCGACGTCGAGGTGGCCGATGATCGCGATCATGGTCTCATCTTGCCAACTACAACCGACCTCAAGTAAGTCCTGTGATCACGGCTCGCCGATTCGTACGCACTCGTAGTGCGCTAGCCCGGTCGTGCCGGCATGACGGAGCAGCGTGAAGCTCTCCGCCCAGTCGTGCTCGAACTCGAACGAACGACCGGACGCGTCGACGATCGTCGTCGGATGGCTGACGTCCCACACCTCGCCTTCGAGGTGGTCGTCACCGCGGTAGATGCCCTGCCCGAAGCCGTCGTCGAAGCCGCCGAAGTACCCCCCACCTTGGCAGTAGATCCAGCCGAGGTCAGCGAACTCGTACTCGCGAACGACCGCTTCCACGTCGGTCAACTGGAACTTGCCGCGCCACAGCCTCCGACCTCCCTCGTGGAACTCGAGCTCGGTCGCGATGTCGACGACCGGAACGATGCGGTCGCCGGCGAGGATCGCGCCCCGCCCGGCAGCGGGCCGCCCGCTGGGATCCTCGAAGAAGAAGCCGCCATGCCCTGGGGTGTGGAACAGCACCCACTGCCTCACGCCCGGGGCACGCTTGCTCTGGTGCGGCGCACCGTACGCCGTCGGCCGCCCGCGCGGCGGCTGATATCCCCACGAGTGGTTGCGGAAGAACGAGCTGCTGGTCCTGGCGAGATCGATTCGCTCGCCGCCGACCCTCACCCACCCCTCACATTCGCCGGTGATCTCGTAGGTCGCGCGTTCGGAGAGCAGCCGGCCATCGACTCGACGGACCTCGATCGGACCCATGTACGGCGTGTTGGCCGTGTGACACGTCACGTCGAGTGCGATGCCGGTCGGATTCTCGTCCAGCACGAGTCGCACCGTTTCCAGCGGTTCGACGATGTGGAGCCGCAGCGGCCCGGCACCGAGGCACTCCATGTCGGGTCGCAGCCGGCGCGAGACCCGCACGTTGTACTGGTGGCCCTCGTGGCGCAGGCACACGAAGCCGTCGAGCACGTCGTTGTTGGCGTACAGCCGGACGTTCGACGTGAACGCCACCGTGCCATCCTGGTCGGCGCCGCACACGTAATGCCCGTCGTTCCAACTCGGGTCGCTGCCGGCAACGGCCGCGAACGTGTCGGTCGTCTGATGGAACGGGAACTCGTCGAGACCGAGCAGCACGCCGGACAGTCTGACGCGTGCACGAGGTTTGCTTGGGAACGAGCGCGGCGCATTCACTATCTTGACATTGAGTTCAGTTTGAAGGAGAACGACATGGGCACGATGACGGCTGACTTCGGCGGCGATGTCGCACTGGTGACCGGCGCCGCCGGGGGGATGGGGCGTGCGATCGCCATCGCCTTCGGCCGGGCCGGCGCCTCGGTCGTGATGGGCGACGTCGACCAGCAGGGCGGTCGCGAGACCGAGCGGCTGGTTGCGGACACGGGCGCCGCGTGCACATTCGTGGCGGCCGACGTATCGGATGCGGCCAACGTGGCCGCCCTCGTCGACGCCGCGGTCGTCGGCTTCGGCGGCCTCAACTGCGCCGTCAATGCCGCCGCGATCGAAAGCGAGACGGCGCCGCTGCACTTGTGCGACGACGTCGACTTCGACCGGATGCAGCACGTCAACCTGCGCGGTGTGTTCCTGTGCATGAAGCACGAGATAGCCGCCATGCTCGAGAACGAACCACGGGGCGGTGAGCGGGGGGCGATCGTCAACATCGCCTCGACCAACTCGTTCCGCCCCCAGCACGACCAGCCGGCCTACACCGCATCGAAGCACGCCGTGCTCGGCCTCACTCGCAGCGCGTCGTACGACTACTCGGGCAAGGGCATCCGCATCAACGCCATCTGCCCGGGCACCATCGACACGCCGATGTTGCGCAAGGCGATGAAGCGCCGCGGACGCGACCCCGACGACGTCGTCGCGCGGCTCAGTCTGATCGGTCGTTTCGGGCGGCCCGACGAGATCGCAGCCGCCGCGCTCTGGCTGTGCTCGGATGCGGCCTCGTTTACGATGGGCCACGCGCTCGCCGTCGACGCCGGCATGCTCGCCAGCTGACACGTCGCCAGTTGACACGTCATCGCGTCGCTCGCGAGTGCTTCGGCGCTCGCCTGCCTGGCGACTTCCGGATCAGTCAGCTTGCCGCGTCGAGCACCGGCGCCAGCAGGTCGGGGAACGCCGCCCAGTCGTCGGGCGAGCTGACCTGTGTCGTGAACCCACTGTCGACGACGACGTGGGCGATCCCTGCCACTCGGGCAGCGCGCACCGCGTCGCCGATCTGCTCGATCGTCATCGGTGCCAGTCCGGGCACGACGAACGGCGGTTCGGTGAAGATTCGCTGGACGACCTGTATCGGTGGTGCGTCGGAAGTGCGCATGGCGTCGATCGCGGCCGCGGTCTGCATGATCTGCTCGAGCGAGCCCGATGCCGGGTTCCACATGTCGAACAGCGCGGCCGTGCGCTTCAGGCCGGCGGACGAGCGCATGCCTGACAGCAAAGGCGGGTGCGATCGCTGGAGGGGTTTCGGAGCGACGATCGAGTCCGGGATGTGGAAGAACTCACCGTCGAACCGCACCGGATCCGGTCCCCAGCACACCTGAACGGCGCGCACGAGCTCGTCCATCCGGCGACCGCGCGTCGTGAACTCGACGTCCATCTGGTCGTGCTCGTCCTTCGACCATCCCACGCTCAACCCGACGATCAGGCGACCGTTGGAGAGGTGGTCGAGCGTCGCCAACCGCTGCGCAAGCTCGACTGGGCGGTGATACCCGCCCACCAGGATGCCGGTGCCGAGTCGCACTCGCCCGGTCCAGGCCGCGGCCGCCGTCAGTAGCTCGAGCGGCGACCACGTCGTCTTGTACGCGTCGGGAACCGCCATTCCCGGGCGCGCCGCGTACGGCGCCGACGGTTCGAGCGCGTAGAACAGATGCTCCTGCGCCCACAGGCTGGCGAAACCGAGCGCTTCCGCGCGTTGGGCAAATTTGCGAACGGCTTCGCGCGTGACGTGCTCGCCGAGCTGTGGAAGCGTCAGCCCGACGCCGAACGAGCCGAACATCGAACGTCGCTACGGCAGGGCGTCGATGGTGACGGTGCCGAGGCTGCCGTTGACGGTGATCGTCGCTCCGTCGGGAATGCGTTTCGTGGCGTCCGCGATCGACGGCACG
The DNA here is from genome assembly GCA_035641795.1 of Ilumatobacter sp. GTDB lineage: Bacteria > Actinomycetota > Acidimicrobiia > Acidimicrobiales > Ilumatobacteraceae > Ilumatobacter. Next base: position 6,963 of record DASQTR010000600.1, on the reverse strand, counting down.
CAGGGGATGCCGAGCTCGCGGCTGACGATGACGGCGTGTGTTCCGACGGCGCCGATGTCGGTGATCACGGCTTCGGCGACCAGGAACAGCGGTGTCCACGATGGATCGGTCGACGGGGCGATCAGGACGTCTCCAAGTTCGAGCAGCGACGGGTCGGACAGGTCGAGCATGATTCGCGCCGTGCCGGTCGCCTCCCCCGGCGACCCGGCCACGCCCTTCAGCACGTCGCCGACCTGCACCGGAGTGACCTGGCCGTCACCCCTGCGCTTCCAGGTGCTGAGCGGCGGCGGCGCCCCGTTGACGATGTATGGCGGGTCGAGTTCGTAGAGCGACAAGTAGTCGACCTCACGCGCGGCGAGCTTTTCGGTGTATGCCGCGGGATTGACGAGGAAGTCGTCAATCTCGTCGGCGAGCAGCATGAAGATCTGACGCGAGTGTGCAAGGTGGCCGCGGTCGGTCATCCGACGGCCGAGCTCGTCGAAGCACATCCGAACTTCGTGGTGGCAGCGGATGTTGCTGGACTTGATCCGCTCGCGGGCTGACATCCAGACGCCCGCGCACCGTACGGCGGTCTGTAACGCGCCGAGCGCCTCCGGGCTGTCGGCGAACGCGGACTCGTATTTGGCGATCAGTCGCCGGCGTTCGGCGGCCGCCTGCGCTGTGGCGTCAGAGGGGTCGGCGTCGTCGCTGGCCTTGCGCGCGACTTCGATCGCCCGGAGCAGCATCGTGGGCTTGGTCTCATAGCTCGGTTGGTAGATGTCCCATTCGTTGGGGCCTCGACCGCCGTGCTCGTACATGAACGTGTCGGCTGCCGCAAGGAATCGCTTCGCCTCGGGGGATCCCGACTTGGCGAGGCGCTCCAGCAGACCGTCGAGCTCGCCGTCGAACTCGCCGTCGAGCTCGGGTGATTCGCGGACCATCCGCGACATCGCGAAGACCTGGGTGGCGATGCCCGCCGAGTCGACATCACCGAGCCCGGCCATCAGCATGGCGATCGCCTCGGGCTCGACCTCGCCGAGCAGTGCCGGCAGGATGCCAGGCGCGACTGAGCTGCCCATCGACGCCCAAACGACCGACGAAAACTGAACACGCAAGTGGCGCTGCAGGCTGAACGCCCGGGCGAGCAGTTGCTGGTCTGTCTGTGCCGCCAAGTCCGGGCGGCTGTCGCGAACCGCCTTCGCCTCGCGCTTCTGAAGCTCGGCCTCGGGCACACTTTCGGTGGTGACCACCCAACCCATCACGCCGGTGACCTTCTCGGTTTTGCATGGTGATTGGTGCCAGTCCTGCTCGATGTACGGCGGAATGTCCTGGCTCGCCGTGTCGAAGAACGTGCGGTCGACCGCCTCCCATCCTGCGCCGGACCGCACACCGAACAGCCGAGACTGTGTGAGGGAGTTGTAGAAGTAGCCCCCGAAGAGACCGAACGAGGCGGGCGGATCGCCGTACTCCAGGCGGTCGAAGACGCCCATCTGCTCGAACCCGTCGACGCACCCCTCCACGGGACCGGGCTCCCAGCAGAACGTCCATGCCAGCGGGCTCACCGGATCGGCGAGCACCTCACCGGCGTTCCCGCGGGTGTAATCGGGAAATCGTTCGGTCGGCACGCGGTCGCAGATCCAACGGTCCCCGAGCATGATGTTCCCCCCACGAGTTAGGTGACGTCGAACGGTAGGTCACGACGTTATTTGATGCCGCCTACAGCGGGCAAGCGTGGGGGACAAGGCGACGGTACGGAATCTTTCGTGCCTTCACGGACGTAGTAACTAGAGTCGAACTCAAGTATGCGACCGTTCCGATTCGGCTTGCAGGCGTTCGAGGGCGTCACCGCCGCGGACTGGTTCGACACCGTTAGGCGCGCCGAGGACGCCGGCTACTCGACGTTGCTCTCCTCCGACCACTACTTCGGCCCCGGCACGATCGCCGAGTCGACAGGCCATCGGCCAGTCGACTTCGCGCCGCTCACGGCGATCGCGATGGCGGCGGCGCGCACGTCTTCGTTGCGCGTCGGCTGCCGAGTGTTCGCCTGCGACTTCCACCATCCGGTTGTGCTTGCGAAGGAGTTGGCGACACTCGACGTGCTGTCGGACGGGCGGCTCGAAGTGGGTCTCGGTGCCGGTTGGCTCCGCGCCGAGTACGACGGAATGGGTCTTCAGATGGACCCAGCACGGACTCGCATCGCACGCCTCGCGCAGTTCGTCGAAGTGCTTCGCGAGCATTGGGGCGGTGAACAGATCGACATCGAGGGCGATCACCTGCGCATTACCGGCTTCGCCGGTCGACCGATCCCAGCCCAGCGCGGGGGTCCGCCGATCATGATCGGTGGTGGCGCCCCGAGGATCCTGGGCGTTGCCGGGAAGCTCGCCGACATCGTCAGCATCAACTTCAACAACTCGTCCGGCCGGCTCGGCAGCGCGAGTGTGATGAGCTCCGGCGCCGATGAGACGGCCCAGAAGATCGAGTGGATCCGTGAGGGAGCGGGCGATCGATTCGGCTCGCTGGAGCTCGAGATCGGCGCGTACTTCGTCGCCGTGGGAGCGGACTCGCCGTCACAGCTGGCGGCGATGGCAGCGCGCTTCGGGGTTGCTCCCGATGGGTTCGCGTCGCACCCACATGCGCTGTTCGGCACGGTGGCGCAGATCTCTGACACGCTCATCGAGCGCCGCCAGCGCTATGGCGTCAGCTACGTCACGGTGGCACAACGCCACCTCGACGAGTTCGCGCCCGTGGTGGCCGCGCTCGCCGGCACCTGACCCGACGCACGGGTCACCACGAGGCGAGGCCGCTGAACAGAGCGATCAATCGAGCCGGGTCGGGTCGGCGAGCAGTTGGACGATCGTGCGGCAGAACTCGGCGGCGGGCACTCCGTCGAGCACGCGATGGTCCCACGTGAGGCTCAACATCAAGCGCTTGACCGTCGTGACCTGCGCGTTGACGACGACCACATCGTCACGCAGGCGGCCGATGCCCAGGATGCCGGCGTTGGGCGGGTTGATCACCGGCGTGAAGGCGTCGACGCCGTAGGCGCCGAGGGCACTGACACTGAACGTGCCGCCCTCGAGGTCGGCCAGCGCGAGTGTGCCGTCGCGCGCGGCGCTTGCGAGCCGGCTCGTTTCCGCCGAGAGATCGGCAAGGTCGCGATGTGGCGCATCGCGTACCACCGGCACCAGCAACCCGTTCTCCACCGCCACCGCCAACCCGACGTGGATCTCCGGCAGCAGAGCGATGCCTGACTCCGTCACTTGGGCGTTCATGCGCTGATGCATCGTCAGCGCCCGAGCGGTCGCCGCCATGACGTAGTCGGTGATCGACGGCACGGCTGCCGAGCCGGACTTGCGTGTGGCGCGGTCGGCCAGTACTGCCGTCATGTCGGCGTCCATCGTCAGCGTGAGCTGCGCCATCTCATGGAGCGAGGCGTGCATCCGTCTGGCGATCGTTCCCCGCATCCCGGTCAGCCGCAACGTGTCGGTCGGCTCCTGCAACAACGGCATCGAGCCAGCAGGCGGCGCCTCGGACTCGATCGGTGGCGGGCCCGTGCGCGCGGCGAGCAGCGAACGCACGTACAAGGCGACGCCGTCACGCGTGATGCGTCGCTCGACCGGGTCGACCGGAACCTGCGTGAGGTCGATGCCGAGCAGGTCCGCCAGGTTTCGTGCTGCGACCGTCGCCACCGCAGCTGACGACGCGCCCGGCGCCACTCGGCCGCCCGCCGGCACGGTGAGCACATCCTCCGACACGATGCGACCGCCTGGTCCGGTTCCTCGCACGTCGTGCAAGGAGACGCCGCGTTCGCCCGCGATCCGGCGTGCGTTCGGCGAGGCCAGCGTGCGCCCACTTGGCTCGGCCGATGCAGCCCACTTCGGGTGTGCGGCCGTCGCCGCGCCACCTGGGGCCGTAGGCGTCGCGCTTGCCGCGACAGGCGCACCGGCTGTCGGCGGCGCTTCGCCCTCGGCGAGGATCACACCCACGAGCTCGCCGCAGGCGAACGTGTCGCCGGGTCTGCCGATGTGGTGCAGGCGCCCTTCGCCTGGCGCGCCCACCTCGGTCTCGGTCTTGTCGGTCTCGATCAGCATGATCGGCTGCTCGCTGTCGACGCGGTCGCCGTCGGCGACGAGCCATTCGATGATCGTCGCCTCCTCCATCGTGAGGCCGAGCTTGGGCATCGGCACGTCAATCGCCATCGTCTGCCTCCGGGACGTCGAAGAGACCGAGCTTCGCAGCGCACACGAGCATCGCCGACACGTCGACGACCAAGGGTCCGTCGCCGCGGACAGTCACTGTCGCCGTCGCACCTTCCCCTAGCAGGCGGTCCCGCTCGCCGTCGAAGGCGAGCACGCCCGGGCCGGTGAGTTGCACAGGAACGCCGTCGGCGACGTGTTCGACGGACGCAATCGTGAGCGTGTCGTGGTGGCCCGGCATGATCGCCGCCCGCACGCGACGGCCTTGCTGGCCCAGCCGCACCACGACGGCTCCCGGCTCGTAGCGAGTCAGCGGATGCACCCGCCCGGCAATGCTGGACAAGCCGGTGCTGGCGGGCTCGGCGATGGCGGCGACCACCGTCCGGACCGACTCGGCCTTGACCACCGCTCGCGCACCCGTGTGCGTGGCTTCGATCAGTGCCACGTCGACCAGGGCGAGGTCGGTCGACATCGATCCGTCGGCCTCCGTGATCGTGACGTCGAGCACCTTGGTGCAGCCTCTGGCGACGACGCTTGCGATCGCGCCGGAGGCGATCAACCCGGCAGCCGTGCCCGCCGACGTGGCATCGATCATCGCCGGGAACACGTTGTTGGTGCCGGTCGACACCGCGATCAAGGGCGCGCGGCGCCAGCCGATGGCGACGTCTCGGCATGTTCCGTCGCCACCGAGCGCGACCACCACACTGCAACCCAGCTCGGCGAACTGAGCCGCTGCGCGGCGCGTGTCGAGCGCCGAGCCGGTGCCCGGACCGTCGAGCAGCTCGGTGCCGTCGACGCCGGCGGTGGCGCGCTCGCCGATCCGTCCTGTGTCGCGGGCGACGAGCACGCGCTCCGCTCCGGCCTCTCGCGCGGCTGAGGCCACGCGGCGAACGATGCCGATCTTGGCCGTGTCGGGCGTGTGCCCCACAGGCGCGTGCAAGCGCCGGACGTCCTTGCCGGCCCACGGATTGACGACGACCCCGACGGTGCCCACGCGCGCGATCAGGTGCTCAGCAGCGGTCGCGCCATGGCCTCGCGAATGCCGGTCGCGATGCGCGCCGGATCGGGCACGTAATGCTGCTCGAGCGCGGGCGTGAAGGGGACCGGCGAGTACGGGGCGGCGACACGGCCTACTGGCGCGTCGAGGTAGTCGAACGCGTATTCCTGGATCTGCGCCGCCACCTCTGCGCCGAACCCGCCGAAGCGGACCGCCTCGTGGGCCACCACGACGCGATTCGTCTTGCGCACCGACTGCACGACCGTGTCGATATCGAGGGGTGAGAGCGTCCGCAGGTCGATCAGCTCGCAGCTGATGCCTTCGGCGGCAAGCTCGTCGGCGGCGATCCGGCAGTCGTTGGCTGTCTTGCCCCACGACACCACCGTGACGTCCTCGCCCTCACGTGCGACGTTTGCGACGCCGAGCTGCACCTCGTAGCGCTCTTCGGGGACCATGCCCTTCTGGCCCAGCATGCGCTTGTGAAGCACGAAGAGTGTGGGATTGTCCTCCCGAACAGACGACGCCATCAGCCCCTTCACGTCGTACGCGTTCGACGGATAGACGACCTTGATGCCCGGGATGTGGCAGAACAGCGCTTCGAGGCTCTGGCTGTGTTGGGCGGCGGCCGACAGACCGGCTCCGCCGGTGGTCGTGATCGTCAATGGCAGCTTGGCGTCGCCGCCGAACATGTACTTGAGCTTCGCCGCCTGATTGGCGATCTGGTCGGCGGCGACGAGCGTGAAATCCATGAACATCAGGTCGACGATCGGGCGCAGCCCGGTGACGGCGGCACCGATGCCGAGACCGATGATCGCCTGCTCGCTGATGGGGGTGTCGACTGCCCGGCGCTCGCCGAACTCGGCCTGCACCCCGTCGAACGTGTGGAACACGCCACCATGCGCGCCCACGTCCTCACCGGCGATGAAAACAGTCGGGTCTGACGCCATCTCGAGCTTGACCGCCTCGACGAAGGCGGCGACGTAGGAGATCGAGCGCCCGTCGCTCACGTCTCACGTCCCGTGAACACTCCCGCCAGCAACTGGTCTACGTCCGGGAACGGGCTTTCGTCGGCGAACACGACGGCGGCGTCGAGCTCGGCCCGCACCTTCGCCCACGTGTCGTCGAGCTCGTCGCGCGTCGCTATGCCACCGTCGATCAGGCGCGTCTCGAACGTGAAGATCGGATCGCGCTCCTTCCAAGCCAGTACCTCGTGGTCAGGCCGGTACTTGAGTCCGAGGTTCTGGATGCCGTGGTGGTTGTAGTAGCGATACGTCTTAGCTTCCACCAGCGACGGTCCGTCGCCGTGGCGTGCGCGAGCGACTGCTTCGGCCGTTGCCTCGTGGACGGCGAGGACGTCCATCCCGTCCACGATCACGCCCGGCATTCCGTAGCCGGCGGCGCGATCGACGATGTCGGCGATGACCATCGCCCGTTCGGTCGGCGTGTACTCGCCGTACATGTTGTGCTCGCAAACGAACACCACCGGCAGGTGCAGCGCGCATGCCATGTTTGCCGCCTCGTGGAACGCCCCGATGTTCGTGGCGGCGTCGCCGAAGAAGGCCACCGACACCTGGTCGGTGCCCAGGTACTTGTTGCGGAAGCCGGCCCCCACCGCGATCGGCACGCCGGCGCCGACCACGCCGTTGGCACCGAGCATCCCCAGCGAGAGATCGTTGATGTGCATCGATCCGCCCTTGCCGCCGCAGTAGCCAGTTGCCTTGCCCATCAGCTCGGCCATCATGCGGGCGAGGTCGCCACCCTTGGCGACGAGGTGGCCGTGACCGCGGTGGG
>DASQTR010000599.1:0-8781 GCA_035641795.1 Ilumatobacter sp. | reverse complement strand
CGGGCACGTTCAGCCGTCGCAGGCGACGGCGACACCGGCCCCGAATCGCTCGAGGGAGAGTGGCTGAACTATGCCGCTCTGCTCGTCCAAGTCGATCGAATCGCCGCCGACCTCTGCGCGCCGGTTCCGGCCTGAAAACTTCGACAGGTGTACTCTCGCGGAGCCGCCCTCGATTCTCGACGCCGGATGACGCCGCGGCATTCGTGGCGAGAAGGAGACCACCATGTGGGCGTTCATACCGATCATCAACCTGGTGATCTGGCTCTCGATCGCGATGATCTGGATCGCGATCGCGTTCTGGCCGGCGAAGGTGGCGAGTCGAAAAGGGCACAGCTTCCTTCTCTATTTTCTGCTGAGTCTGTTGTTTTTTCCGCTCTCGCTGATCATGGCGTACATGTCGTCGGACCGCACCGCCCCGCTCGCTTCGTACACGGCGGCTTCGCTGCCACCCACTTGAGATAGCTCGCGCTACTCGATCCGCATGCCAGAGATCGCTCGCGCGATCACGAGTTGCTGGATCTCGCTGGTGCCTTCGAAGATCGTGTGGATCTTGGCGTCGCGGTGCCAACGCTCGACGGGGTACTCGCGCGTGTAGCCGTAACCGCCGAGGATCTGGATTGCCTCTTCGGTGGCGCGGACTGCGACCTCTGACGCCTTCCACTTGCTCATCGAGCCCTCGGCGTTCCGGAAGCCGCCGTTCTTGGCGAGCCACGCGGCCCGCCAGATGAGCAGGCGTGCGGCGTCGATCTCGGTGATCATCTTGGCGAGCTTGAAGGCGATCGCCTGGTTCATGATGATCGGCCTGCCGAAGGCGTGGCGCTGCTTGGCGTAGTCGAGCGCGAACTCGTAGGCGGCGCGGGCGATGCCGAGCGCTTGCGCGCCGACCGTCGGGCGGGTGGCCTCGAACGTCGACATCGCCGGCTGCTTCTCGCCGGACGAACCGATCTCGCGCGCACGGGCGAGCTTGGCGTCGAGGCGCTCCTTGCCACCCAGCAGGCACGAACCAGGCACGCGGACGTCGTCGAGCACGACCTCTGCCGTGTGCGACGCGCGGATCCCGTGCTTCTTGTACTTCTGACCCTGCGACAGGCCCTTCGTACCGGGTGGAATGACGAACGAGGCCTGGCCGCGGCCACGCAGCTCGGGATCGACAGCGGCGACGACGACGTGCACGTCGGCGATGCCACCGTTGGTGATCCACGCCTTGGTGCCGTTGATCACCCACTCGTCGGTCGCTTCGTCATAGACCGCGCGCGTGCGCAGCGACGAGACGTCGGAGCCCGCATCAGGCTCGCTCACACAGAAGGCGCCGAGCTGGACGTCGTCGGCCGTGCCGTAGCACCGCGGCACCCACTCCATGACCTGCTCCGGCGTGCCCACCCCGGCGATGCCCGCGGCCGCCAGGGAGGAGCCCATGATCGCCATGCCGAGCCCGGCGTCGCCCCAGAACAGTTCCTCGACTGCCACCGGCAGGGTCAAACCGGTCTGGTCGGCCATCGCGTTCATCATGAACTCCCAGCCGTAGAGCCCGATCTCGGCCGCTTGTTGGACGATCTCGTACGGGAACTCTTCGCGCTCGTCCCACTCGTGGGCGGCGGGGCGCAATACGTCTTCGGCGAAGCCGTGCACCCACTTCTGGATCTGGACCTGGTCTTCGTTGAGATGCAGGGAGAACTCGGCCATATCGCACAAGTTACCCATCGGTAACAAGAATGTCTACTGCGCCGCAACCCGGGTGGGCGCGCCGCGGGTCGCAGCGTTCACCGGCGGATGACGGTGCCGGATTTGCCGGTTTCGACGCTCCACCCGTCAGCCTGGAGACGGGAACGGATGGCGTCGGCGGTGGCGAAGTCCCTGGCGGCACGGGCGGCGTCGATCGCAGCCGCTTGCTCGAGCACGTCGGCGGGGACATCGTCCTTGGCGCCGAGCTCCAGGCCGAACGTGTCGGCGATGCGGCGCGCCGCCGCGACGAGTGAAGGCGCGGCGTCATCACCGGCGTCGAGCGCGGCGTTGGCGTGTCGAACGGTGTCGAACAGCAACGCCGTTGCGCGCGGGGTGTCGAGGTCGTCCTCCATCGCCGCCGCGAACTCGGCCATCACGGCCGTATCGGGTGGCGTCCCGTGGTGCGTGGCGCTCTCCGACCTGGCAACGAAAGCGTCGAGCCCGGCGAGCGACTTGACGGCGGCGTCGAGCGTGTCGGCGGTGATCGTCATCGGACTGCGGTAGTGCGACTGCAGCAGCACCATCCGGTAGGCGCGCGGGTCGTACCGGTCGATCAGATCGAGCAGGTTGGAGACGTTTCCGAGCGACTTCGACATCTTCTCGCCCTCGACGTCGACGACGAACCCGTTGTGCATCCAGTGGTTGGCGAACCGCCGGCCGAGGGCCACGGCCTGGGCGCGCTCGTTCTCGTGATGAGGGAAGCGCAGATCCTGACCGCCGCAATGCAGATCGAAGCCCTCCCCCAAGAGGTCGAGGCTCATCACCACGCACTCGCTGTGCCAGCCCGGCCGCCCTTCGCCCCACGGCGCGGGCCACGCCGGCTCACCCGGCTTGGAGAACTTCCACAGCACGAAGTCGGCCGGGTGGCGCTTGAGGCCGGCACCGAACACCTCACGCTCGCCGCCACCAGAACGCATGTCGTCGAGCGACTGCTGCGCCAGCAGCCCGTAGCCTTCGACCGTCTCGACCGACATGTAGATGCCGTCATCGGTGGTGTAGGCGTTGCCGCCGGCGATCAGTTCGCCGATCATCTCGACCATGCGCTCGACGTACTCGGTCGCGTGCGGGACGTCGGCCGGGCGCTTGACGTTGATGCCCTCCATCGCCTCGAACCACACGCGTTCGCACTTACCGGTGATGTCGGTCCACGGGCGCTGCTCGCGCTGGGCGCGCTCGATGATCTTGTCGTCGATGTCGGTCACGTTCGAGACCAGCCGTACTTCGAGCCCGGTTGACTCGAGGTAGCGCCGCAGGATGTCGTACACGAGTGTCGCTCGCCCGTGGCCGATGTGGGGCGGCCCGTACACGGTGGGACCACAGAGGTAGATGCCGACCTTGCCGCGCTCGCGCAGGGCGAGCTCGCGTACCTCTCGCGTGGCTGTGTCGTACAGGTGCAGCACGGCGTGATTCTACGACCGCCGCGCGGCGTCACCCGGGGAGGTTGTCGCCTCCGTGTCGACGCCGGAAATTGGGGTTCTCGGGCGTTTCGATCTCGGTCAGATGACCATGCCACGGCCCGCCGCCGGCGCCGAGCTTGAGCGCCATGATCGTGGCGTCGCGAGTGTTGGCGAACACGGCCTCCTCGTCGTCGGCGTGGGCGCCGACCCACACGGACGCGATGAGGCAATGCTCGCCGGACGGATCGTCCATCTTCAGGTCGAGCACCGCCGCCGCGACGCCAGCCTGTGCCGCCCCTAGCGTGAGCTCGGCGTGACGCTGGGCGACGACGCCGACGGCCGGCACGAGCAGCGTGAGCGGCACGACCGGCAGGTTCGGCTTGGCGACCACGATGAACGGGGAGTGCCCCATCGATGGGGTGGCGAGCGACGTCGTCCATGCCGTGCCAACCGGTCCGTCGCGATCGCCGAGCACCGTGCTGACGCGGATCAAGTTCGTTCCGTCGCCCGCCGAACCCTCTCCGATCTGGGGTGTCATGGGGTGCGACCCTAATGTTCGGGGATGCCCATCCACTTGCGCGCCGAGCCCGGCGACTACGCGCCCAACGTGCTGTGCCCCGGTGACCCTCGCCGCGCGCGGTACATCGCCGAGACGTTCTTCGACTCCGGGCTACGGCTCGTCAACGAGGAGCGCGGCATGCTCGGCTTCACGGGCACGTTCGATGGCAAGCCGATCAGCGTCCAGACCACGGGGATGGGCTGCCCGTCCGCCGGCATCGTGTGCGAGGAACTCGTGATGCTGGGCGCGACCCGGCTGGTCCGCGTCGGCACGTGTGGAGCGCTGAAGGACGGCGCCAAGATGGCGGACACCGTCGTCGCTCTCAGCGCCACCGCTGACGACGAGACTCCGTTGCGGTACGCCCAGCTGGACTCGTACGCGCCGACGTGCACGTTCGAACTGGCAGAGGCGGCGGCGCACCTCAGTCGCGAGCAGGGCACCACGGTGCACGTCGGACCAGTGGTGTCGAGCGGCATTTTCTACGACCCGGACAAGGAGACGTTCGCACGTTGGAAGCGGGTCGGCCACGTCGGCGTCGAGATGGAGGCCGCAATGATCTACACCATCGCCGCCGTGCACGGCATCGAGGCGCTGGCGATGATGACCGTGTCGGACGTGTTGTCCGAGTCGGGTGAATCCGAGCGGATCAGCGACGAAGAGCTGAAGCAAGGCGTCGACAAGATGATGGAGATCGCCTGCCGAGTAGCCGTGAGCTGAGTCAGGTGGCGCCGCCGCTGGCGTCGGCAACCTTCTGCTTGCCGGCGCTGATCCAGGGCATCATCGCTCGCAGTTGGGCGCCGACCACCTCGATCGGGTGGTGCTTGCCCTCGTCCTGGAGACGCTTGTAGTTGGGGCGTCCCGATTCGCTCTCGTTGATCCACTCATCGGCGAACTTGCCCGACTGGATCTCATCGAGGATGCGGCGCATTTCGGCCTTGGTGTTGTCCGTGACGATCCGCGGCCCGCGCGTCAGGTCGCCGTACTCGGCGGTGTCGGAGATCGAGTAGCGCATGCCGGCGATCCCCTCCTCGTACATCAGGTCGACGATCAGCTTCACCTCGTGGAGGCACTCGAAGTACGCCATCTCCGGCGCGTAGCCCGCCTCGGTGAGCGTCTCGAAGCCGGCTTGCACGAGGCGTGTCAGCCCGCCGCACAGCACGACCTGCTCGCCGAACAGGTCGGTCTCCGTCTCCTCCGGAAAGGTGGTCTCGATCACGCCCGCGCGAGCGCCGCCGATCGCCTCCGCGTAAGACAGCGCGAGCTCCTTGGCCTTGCCGGTGGCGTCCTGGTCGACGGCGATCAGCGCCGGTACTCCCCCGCCTTCGGTGTACGTGCGGCGCACGAGATGGCCAGGACCCTTGGGCGCGATCATGATGCAGTCGACGCCCTCGGGCGCCTTGATCCGCCCGAAGCGGACGTTGAAGCCGTGCGCGAACGCGAGCGCGTTGCCCGGCTCGAGCCCGTCGGTGAGGTGGTCGTCGAAGATCGTCTTCTGCTCGGTGTCGGGGGCGAGGATCATGATCACGTCGGCCCACGCCGCGGCGTCGGCCATCGACTTGACGTCGAGACCGGCGTTCTGCGCCTTCGTACTCGACGACGAGCCCTCACGCAGGCCGACGCAGACCTCGACGCCCGAGTCCTTGAGGTTGAGCGCGTGGGCGTGGCCCTGCGAGCCGTAGCCGATGATCGCCACCTTCTTCGATCGGATGATCGAGGGATCGGCGTCTTGCTCGTAGTAGACGTTGGCGGCCATCTCAGCCCACCCTTCCTTTCGTGTTTGACGACGGCACCGCGCGCAGCCGATCGAGCTTGGGCAGCGCAACTCGCCCGCTGCGCTGGAGCTCCACGATGCCGTAACCCGTGAGGAGCTCCTCGAAATCATCCAGCTTGTCGGGGTGCCCCTCCAAACTGAGCGTCACGGCCTCGGGGGCCACGGCGACGATCTTGCCCTCGAAGATGTTGATCAGCTCGACGACCTGGTGGCGCATGTCGGCGGGGGCGCGCACCGTGGCGAGCAGCAACTCACGCTCGACGCAACGCCGCGGGTCGAGCTCGCCGATCTTGACGACGTCGATCAGCTTGAAGAGCTGCTTCACGATCTGCTCGAGCGGCGAGGAGTCGACGTCGACCACGATCGTGATCCGGCTCATGCCGTCCTCCTCGGCGGGGGCGACGGCGAGCGAGAAGATGTTGTAGCCACGTCGCGCGAACAGGCTGGCGACGCGAGCGAGCACCCCCGGCCGGTTCTGCACGAGCACGGAGAGGATGTGGTGGTTCACCGAAGAGCCGTACGGATTGTTAGCGGTCATGTTCGGTTCGCTTTCTCAGAGCAGCCGGTTGCGGATCGCCTGCTGCGTCGGGTGGACGATCAGGTCGTCGTTCGACTGGCCGGCAGGGACCATCGGGAACACCTTCTCGTCGGAGTCGGTGCGGAACTCGACGACCACGGTGCGGTCGTTGATCGCGTTCGCCTTCTCGATCGCCGGCTCGACCTCCTCGGGCGACTCGACGCGGATGCCGACGCAGCCCATCGCCTCGGCCCACTTGACGTAGTCGGGGCAGTCGGTCGACAGGTAGACCTCGCTGTGGCGCTCGTCGTAGAACATCTCCTGCCACTGGCGCACCATGCCGAGGTAGCTGTTGTTGAGCAGGGCCACCTTGATCGGGATGCGCTCGACGGTCGCCGTCACCAGTTCCTGTGCGGTCATCTGGAAGCAGCCGTCGCCGTCGACCGCCCAGACGGTGCGATCAGGCCGGCCCACCTTGGCGCCGATCGCGGCGGGAACCGAAAAGCCCATCGTCCCGAGCCCACCCGAGTTGACCCAGGTGTAGGGCTCGCGGAAGTTCCAGTGCAGCGACGCCCACATCTGGTGCTGGCCGACGCCGGACGTCAGGATCGTCCCTTCCGGCGCCGCGTCGCGCAGCTTCTCGAGGCAGAACTGCGGCTTGAGTGCGGCGCCGGGCTCGGACGGCTCGTAGTAGAGCGGGAACTGCTCCTGCCACCCCGAGATGCGCGACTTCCACGCCGACTGGTCGCGTTGCACGACACCGCTCTCCTTCAGGTCGCGGATCGCCCTGATCAGCTCTTCGGTCACCAGCCGGCAGTCGCCGACGATCGGCACGTCGGGGCGGCGCACCTTGCCCTGCTCGGCCGGGTCGATGTCGATGTGGATGATCTTGGCGTCCGGCGCGAAGGACGAAACCTTGCCGGTGATGCGGTCGTCGAAGCGGGCGCCGAGCGCGATCAGCAGATCCGCCTTCTGCATCGACGTCGTCGCCGTGGCCGTGCCGTGCATGCCCGGCATGCCAAGCGCGAGCGGGTGGTCGTCGGGGAAGACGCCGCGCGCCATCAGGGTCGTGACGACGTGGATGTCGGTCAGCTCGGCGAGCTCGCGCAGCGACTCGGCCGCACGCGCCTTGAGCATGCCGCCGCCGACGTACAGCACCGGCCGCTCGGACTCCATGATCAGCTTGGCGGCCTCACGGATCATCCGCGGGTGACCCTTCGTCGTGGGCCGGTAGCCGGGAAGCGACGCCGAAACCTCGTCATCGCTCGGCCAGTACCACGTCATCTCGTTCTGGAGCACGTCCTTCGGAAGATCGACCAGCGTCGGCCCCGGGCGACCGGTCGAGGCGATGTGGAACGCCTGGCGGATCGCCATCGGGATCTCCTCCGGCGTCATCACCAACTCGTTGTGCTTCGTGCACGAGCGGGTGATGCCGAGCGTGTCGCACTCCTGGAAGGCGTCGGTGCCGATCGCCGGTGTGCTGACCTGACCGGTGATGCCGACCATCGGGATCGAGTCCATGAAGGCGTCCATCAGCGGTGTCACCAGGTTGGTCGCCGCCGGCCCTGACGTCACCATCGCCACGCCGGGCCTGCCGGTGACATGGGCGTATCCCTCGGCCATGTGTCCGGCGCCCTGTTCGTGACGCACGAGCACGTGCCGGATCGACGACTCGAGCAGCGGGTCGTAGGCAGGCAGGATGCACCCGCCGGGCAAGCCGAACATCACGTCGACGCGCTCGAGCTCGAGCGCTTTGATCAGCGCCTGTGCTCCGGTGAGTTTCGTCATTGCTTGTCTCCTGATTCGAGCGGGGGCCGTCGGGTGATCGTGGGCGAAAAACGAAACGACCTCCCGGGTCTGGGAGGTCGGGGCGCACGCGGCAGGTGAAGCCGGTGCGCTAGTCGATAAGTACTACGAGGAGGGCGCGCAGACGTGCTCGCATCGGGACGAGTGTGCCAGATCGACCGGCGCAACGCAACCGTCTTCCTGCGCCCCCGGGCTCTGGGCCGCGACGGCGTGGATACCCTGACGCCGTGACAACTCCGCCAGCCCCGACCATCCAACCGGCTGCGGGCCGACTCGGTGTGCTCACCGTCGGCCTCGGCGCCGTCTCCTCGACGCTGATCGCCGGGGTCGAGCTCGCGCGACGCGGTCAGGCGGCGCCGATCGGGTCGCTCACGCAGATGGCGACGATCCGGCTCGGCCGACGGACGGACAAGCGCACGCCGTTCATTCGCGACTTCGTGCCGCTCGCCAATCTGAACGACGTCGTGTTCGGCGCCTGGGATCCGTTCCCGGACGACGCCTACGTCGCCGCCCAGCGCGCCGGCGTGCTGGAGTCGGGCAGGCACCTCGAGGGCATTTCCGACGCCCTGCGCGAGGTGCGGCCGATGAAGGCCGCCTTCGACCGTACGTACGTCAAGCGGCTCGACGCCGAGAACACGATCGGCACGATCGACAAGCGCTCGATGCTCGAGGCGATTCGCGAGGACATCAACCGCTTCCGCGACGAGAAGCAGGTCGACCGGATCGTGATGCTGTGGGCGGCGTCGACCGAGATCTACATCGAGGAGGGCCCCGCCCACCAGACGCTCGAGTCGTTCGAGGCGGCGATCGACGCCAACGACCCGACGATCGCGCCGTCGATGCTGTACGCATACGCGGCGATCCTGGAAGGCGTGCCGTTCGCCAACGGCGCGCCCAATCTAACGGTCGACATCCCCGTGCTGCAGAAGCTGGCCGTCGAGCGCGGCGTGCCGATCTCCGGCAAGGATTTCAAGACTGGCCAGACGCTTATCAAGACCGTGCTCGGCCC
>DASQTR010000598.1:0-4355 GCA_035641795.1 Ilumatobacter sp. | reverse complement strand
CCGCCGCTCGGCCGGCGATGACTCGTCCGTGATTTCGTCGTCACCCGTCTTCGAGTCGCGCTCCTCACCCTGCTCGGGTGATAAGCCCAACATGGAGCGGGAGCTCGCTCAGCCGCTGGCTTCGGTGAGCGCTCTCCGCACGAGCACCTTGGCAAGGTGCTGGCGGTACTGGACGCTGGCGTTGAGGTCGGCCTGCGGATCGGCCTCTGCTACCGCCTGTTCGGCGGCGTCGGCGATCGAGGCGCCACCCGCGAGCGCAGACGACACGCTGGTGGCGAGGATCGGCGTCGAGCCCATGTTGACGAGCGCCACGCCGGAGTCGCCGTTGCGACGCCACGCGGCGACGCCGACGATCGCCCAGTCCTGGGCCCGCCGATTGAACTTCTGGAAGCTCCAACCTGCGCCCTGCATCTTGGGGACGCGGATCTCGGTGAGCATCTCATCGGCCGCCAGCGATGACGTGAGGAAGCCCTGGTAGAAGCTGCTGGCTTCGATCTCACGCATGCCGTTCGGGCCCTGCGCCACGTACGTCGCGCCGAGTGCCAGCGTGGTCGCCGGCAGGTCGGAGGCCGGATCGGCGTGGGCGATCGAGCCGCCCATCGTGCCGCGATGACGCACCTGCGGATCGCCGACGTGGCTGGCGGTGTGCGCCAATAACGGCGCGTGTTCGTGCAGCAGCTCGGAGGTCTCGATCTCTCGGTGGCGTGTCAGGGCACCGATGGCGATGTGGTCGCCGCCGTCGCGGATGTACGAGAGATCGCTGACCCGGCCGATGTCGACGAGCACCGACGGCTGCGCCAGGCGCAGCTTCATCAGCGGCAGCAGACTGTGGCCGCCGGCGAGGAACTTCGCATCTTCACCGTGCTGACCGATCAGGCTCACCGCCTCCTCGGCCGAGCCGGCGCGGACGTAGTCGAATGCTGCGGGGATCACTGCGAGCCTCCTTGAGCGGCTTGGATTGCATTCCAGACGTTGAGCGTGCTGGCAGCCATCGGCACGGCGATTACTTGGAGGCGGCGGCGAGCACCGACTGGACGATGTTGTGGTAGCCGGTGCACCGGCAGAGGTTGCCCTCGAGCCCGATCCGGACTTCGTGTTCGGTGGGCTGCGGGTTCTCGTTGAGCAGCCCAATCGCCGCCATCACCATGCCGGGCGTGCAGTAGCCGCACTGCAAGCCGTGGTTCTCCATGAAAGCCTGCTGCATCGGATGCAACGTGCCGTCGGCCGAGGCGAGCCCTTCGATCGTGGTGATCTCACCGCCGTCGGCCTGGGCCGCCAGCATCGTGCAGCTCTTGACCGACTCGCCGTCGAAGTGGATGGTGCAGGCGCCGCACGACGACGTGTCGCAGCCGACGTTCGTGCCGGTCAGACCGACGTTCTCGCGGATGTACTGGACGAGCAGCGTGCGCGGCTCGACGTCGTGGGTGTGCTGGACCCCGTTGACGGTGACGCTCACTTCCACCTGTGGCCCCCTTGCCTTGTCGCGGTGCAGTCGGTGACCGTAGCCGTTCCTACGACCAGGCGTCGCATCTGGCGGGCGGTCAGACGGGCGTCGCCAGGAACGACCGCAGCTGGGCCTGGAACGCCCGCTCGAGGTCGTCGTAGGCCGACCGCAGCGCGGTCACCGGCCAGCGATCGGGGGTCAGTCCGGGCGGCAGCATCGGCTCGTCGCGGAGATAGCGCACGACCGCTGCGGAGGCGATGAAGACGTCAGGGATCGAACCCCAGTCGCTCCAGTCGGTCCCGGCGCGAAGCCGCGTGACAGTGGAGAGCAGCGCGTTGCCGCGATGACGAAGGGCTTCGGTGTCCCAAAGCCGGTCGCGCAGGTCGCTGGGATCGACGCCGACGATCGGACCGGTCGTGACGATCCAGTCATCGGAGCTGGAGGGGACCGGGAGGTTCGCGGGGCGCATCCAGATGTCGGGTCGCAGCTCGCCGAAGCGGTGGTTCGCCATCGACGCCCGGAAGCGACGCCGCTCGGCGAGCTGCCGCTGGTCGGCGGCGGCGATCACCGTGTGCCAGGCGCCATCCCAGCGGTCGGTCGGCGGCCGCCGGCCGATGTCCTGCGCTTGCTGACGTTCGAGCAGTGGACCGGCAAGCCGATATCGGCCGTCGGCCGCCTCGATCTCGCCGTTCGCGACCATGCGCGAGAGCGCGGTGCGCATAGTCCCGCCGGCGATGCCGAACAGTTCGGCCAGAGCGACGAGCGCGCGAGCCGGCAACAGCGGCGGATGGGAGCCGAGCAGGACCGACAGTGCAAGCGAGCGGGCATCGAGCGGTTCGAGCCCGAGCTGCCCGTCGGCCGAGATGTCACTGTCATTGCTCACGGCGATCACAAATGGTAACATCATTGCTGATGGCAGTCGTGATCGAAGGCATGCACCGCACGGGAGACATGGTGCCGCCGGCCGATCATCTGCCCGAGGTGCTGCCGACCGACATTCTGAACGCCCGCGGCATGCCCAATCCGCCGTGGCGCGAGGAGCTACGCCGCATCCCCAACGTCCGCAACGCGGTCGCCGTCGTCTGCACGCTCATCCAATCGTTCGGCATCGTGATCGCGGCGGCGGTCGTCAACACGTGGTGGAGCTACCTGATCGCCTTCGTGCTGATGGCGCGCGGGCACGTGTGCCTCAACATCCTCGCTCACGAGTCGGCGCACCGCCTGCTGTTCACCAATCGGCGCGCCAACGACTGGGTCGGTCGCTTCCTGCTCGCCTATCCGACGTACCAGGCGATGCTCGCCTACCGGCGCGTCCACTTCGCCCATCATCGCGACGAGATGGGACCTGACGAGCCCGACACCGCGCTCTACGCCGGCTACCCGATCGCACGCGACTCCTGGCGCCGCAAGTTGACCCGTGACGGCACGGGCGTGAGCGCGGCCAAGAACTTCCGTGTGCTTGTCGACGCGATATCGAAGCGTCGTTCGGAGGCGTTGCAGATCCTCGCCGTGCACGCGCTGATGCTCGGCGCCGCCCTCGTCTTCATGCGGCCGCTCGCCTACTTGGTGTGGATCGGGTCGTGGTCGACGCTGTGGAAGGTGTCGAACCGGCTGCGCGCGGTCGCCGAGCACGGTGGGATGATCCGGTCTCGCGACCGGCGCCAGACGACCCACGTGATCCGCCAGTCGTGGCTGGCGCGCTACTGGATGGTGCCGTACCACACCGGCTGGCATCTCGCCCACCACGTCGACATGGGGGTGCCGTGGACGCGGTTGCCACGACTGCACGCGCAACTGGTGGCGGCCGGCTGGGTTACGCCAGAGATCGAGTATCCGAGCTACCGCGCCTTCTGGCGTGACGCTTGCTCGGGTGCTTCGCGGAACCCGGTGTCTGACACCGAGTGGCTCAGGCGATGATCTCGCGCAGGTCCTGGACGACGAGCACGAGCATGAAGCACATCACGACCGTTCCGAACACCGTGTAGTGCCAGCGCTTCGAGTGGTCGGCGCGCCAGAAGCGGCGGATGCTCATCGTGATGCACACGATCGCCAGCGCGCTGATCGCGAGCCCGATCCACGGACCGACGCCCTTGGCGAAGCCGATCAACGGCAGCACGAACGGAAACACGATGTACATCAGCAGGCATCGGACGGTGGCGACGGCGAGCGACGTCTGGAACGCCTTGCGGGCTTGATCGGCGCTCGCCTTCGGGCTGTCGACGGGGAGCCGGAGCAGTCGCCGCATCATCCGGTCGGCGGAAGAGCGAGGCCGACCGAGCAGCGCAGGCTCGGTGATCGCGTACTCGGTCACGGCGGGAATCGGCGGCTGGCTCATGAGTCGGGCCAACGGTATTCGCGGCCCACCACCTCGACAACTTCGGCGGGCGACTCGACGAGCGCTACCGCCCCGGCGCCGAGCAGTTCCTCGATCGAGCCGTACCCCCACAGCACGCCGATGCAGGGAACGCGGTGTTGCATCGCCCCGAGTACGTCATGGTCGCGGTCGCCGATCATGATCACGTGGTCCCACACGTCGGGGTCGGCGTGCAGACCGAGCTCGTACAGGGCGTGATCGATCACGTGGGCCTTCGTGCGCCGTTCGCTCGTCAGTGTGGCGCCGGCGCGGATCTCGAAACGCTCGCTGAGCCCGAAGTAGTCCAGGATGGGGTGGGCGGTGACCTCCGGTTTGGCAGTGGCGACCGAGAGCGAGTAGCCGGCTTCGGCTAGCGAGTCGAGCATTTCCAGGATGCCGTCGTACAAGGTGTTCTCGTAGGCGCCGGTGTCGGCGTAGCGCTCCCGATAGCGGTCGATGACGCGCTCGAGCGCGTCGTCGGGGATTCCGATCGAGGGCAGCCCCAGCTCGAAAGGAGGTCCGATCACCGAGCGCACCTGCTCCTCGGTGGGAATCGGG
>DASQTR010000597.1:0-4959 GCA_035641795.1 Ilumatobacter sp. | reverse complement strand
GACCGTACCGCTGGCGGTACCGAGGTCGACCTGGTCGCCGATCCCGTACTGGTCTTCGATGAGCATGAACAAGCCGCTGATGCAGTCGCGAACCAGGCTCTGGGCGCCGAACCCGAGTGCGACACCCGCCACGCCGGCACCCGCGAGCAACGGCGCCAGGTTGACGCCGAGCACGCTCGCGATGCTGAAGATTGCGACGATCCAGATCGTCACGGCGACCACTCCGGCGAGCGCGGCCCCGATCGACTCGGCCCGCGACCTGCGTCGCGCCATCTCGATCTCCTGCGCTACTCCCTCCACCTGACCAGCGCCGGTCAGCACGCCGATGCGGTTCGTCAACGACTCCGGCGGCAGCATCACGCGGCGCGTGCCACGCCGTATCGCCCTGCGGGCGATGGTCCGTACCAGCCATGCCGCGAGCAGAATCGCGATGATCGTCAACGGAACACCGAGCAACCAGTTGGCTGCCTTGGCGGCGGAGTCGTTGTCCGTCTGCTCCAGCACCCACCCGCAGATGCCGGTGTCGTCGGAGGGACACGGTTCGTCCGACGACCGCGCCGAGGACGCCACCGAGATCGCGCTCGGTGCGCGGACGTTCTCACCGGCGGCGATCACGGCCCCCATCACGGCCGATGGCGCGAGCTCAGGCGGGCGTGAGTGTGGCGGCGAAGAAGATGTTGCCCGCGCCGCACGAGCCGGCCGGGTCGACAGCGACGAACACACTGGCGCCGAGGCCGGACAGAGTTTGCGTGCCTTGGGTGTCGACCGTCACGGCGTTGGCGAAGATTGTCGTCGAGACCTGCGAGTTGGTCTCGGTACCGTCGGCGCACGGCCCAACGATGAGGTTGCTGTCGGTGACACCGAAGAGCGAACCCTCGATCATGAACAGCCCCGTCGTGAACACGTTGGGCACCTGGAGTTGCAGGCCGTTCGGGCCCTGGATGATGTCGGCGCGCACCTCGGGCCGTGCCTCCCCGCAGGTCGCGACTCCGTCGCAGAAGGCCTCGGTGAGCGTCATCGTGTACGCGCCGACGAGGTCGTCGGCATACGGCTCGAGTGACGCCGGGATGGTGACCGGGAAGTTCGCCGCGAAGGCGTCGACCTGCGCCTGCAGCTCCGCCAGATCGGCCTCCGCCTGGTCCGCCCTCTCCGTTTCCGCCTGCATCTCTGACTCGGTGTCGGCCGCGGCTTGGTTGGCCGTCTCGACTTGGGCGTTGAGGTCGCTGATCTCCTGCTCCTGTTCAGCGATCGTCGCATCCGCTGCGTCCAGTGACTCCTCGACGACTGCGAGGTCGTCTTGCGCCGCCGAAAGGTCCTCCTCGGCGGCGGACAGATCGTCATCGCCATCGCCCTCGCATGCGCTCAATCCGAGCAACAGCGCGGCGGCCGCGATGGGCGCCAGCCTCCATCGTGCGCGTCCGATTCGACCCTGACCTGATTGGCTGCTCACGGTGCCACCCTTTCCACGCTGTCGATCAACTCGCCCGTTGCGGCGCCCCGCCCGGCCGGGACGCTTGATGCACCGAGAGTAGCTGATCGTTCACTGATGGGCCGCTCACCGCGCAGTCGAGCGCGGGTCGGCCCGGACCACGGCCCGCCTGCCAACCCAGCGCTGGTCTATTCGATGCCGCTCCAGGTCGTCTTCGCACGGGTCACGTCGCGCACGATGCCCGAGCCGACCAGCACGCCGAGCGAGATGGCGAACATGGCGAGGCCCATGTTGACGAGCGATTCGAGTCCGGCTCCCTGTTCGGTCGCCGCCTCGCTGACGCCGACGAACCCGAGCGCGCCAGGGACCAGGATCCAGAGCGCGGGCAGCATCGTCACCGCCGAGGACGGACCCTTCGGTACCAGCGCGATCGCGCGGGTGAGCGGGATGATGATCAGCGCGCCGACGAACCCCGACAGCTCGGGTGACAGCAGGTGGCTACCGATCCGCTGCGCGGCCAGCACGAGGAACAGGACGAGCACGAACCACGGCAGCGCACCCTTCGGTGCACCCGAGAACAAGGTGTAGCCGAGTGCTGTCAGCAGCACACCGACCAGCGGCGCCCACCACCCGATCTGGTCAGACGACCCCTGGGCCGAGATCGGACCGACGACGGTGATCCCTGCGACGAGACCGAATGCCAGCGTCACCAGTCGGGAGAGCCCGTACACCAGCCGGCTGGCGCCGGCGATCACCTGCCCGTGCGTGAGCTCGATGGCGGCGATCGTCAACACCAAGCCCGGCAGGAAGCTGACCAACGGCGGCGTGATGACGCGCACGGCGTCGTCGTGCACCGACCAGTCGAGCAGCGTACCGGTGAGCACGGTGACGACGAAGGCGGCGACGATCGGCATCGCGTCGCCGATGATCGTCCCCGGCCGGCCGACCACGATCAACACACCCACGACGGCACCGAGGATGGCGTAGGCCGGCATCGAGTCGATGCTCGGATCCAGCGCCATGCCGAAGCCGAGGGTGAGCACCACGTGCCCGATCACCCTGACGACGTTGTTGAAGCGTGGCTTCGACGCTCTGATCTGCGCCAGCCGATCGAGCACGATCTGCGGCTCCATACGGCGGCTGATCGTGTCGTCGGTCAGCTTCTCGATCGCCCCGATCTGGTCGAGCCGCAGCGGCCGCACGTCGATCGCATCGATCTCGGTGTGCGTCGTCTCGCCGACGAGCTGGATGATGATCGCGGTTGGCATCACCAGCACGCGAACCTCGGGCCGGCCGTAGACGCGCGCTATCTCGTGCAGGACCTCGTCGGTTTCGTTCGTCGCCCTGCCGGCCTGCACGAGCGCCGTACCCAGCGAGCGCAGCATCGTGACCACGGCGGGGTCGGGGCCGACAGCATCCGGCGCGTCGACGGCCGAGTCGTCACGCAGGATCATGCGCTTGAAGAACTCGCCGACTCGGTTCGGGGTTGGGGATCGCCGCGCCACGGTTAATGCGCGATCGACGACGGGCCCACATCCGAACGGTAGCGCCGGCACTCAGTCGCGAAGTGGCTGCCGCCGGTCCGTTACGTTGGCGGGATGGGCGCAGACACAGTGGTCGTCGTCGTCGTCCTCTTGCGCTTTGCGGTGCCGCTGTTCATTCCGAAGTATCCGCTGCCGGCGATCCTCGCCGCGCTCGTGCTCGACGCCGCCGACCAGACGATCTTCGCCTCCGTCACCGACGACCCGCTGCCCGGCTATCAGGCGTACGACAAGGCGCTCGACGTCTACTACCAGGCGATCGCCTACATCACGACGATGCGTACTTGGCGCGATCCGGTTGCCTTCCAGATCTCCCGGTTCCTGTACCTGTATCGGTTGATCGGCGTCACGCTGTTCGAGCTCAGCCACGCCCGTTGGGTTTTACTGGTGTTCCCGAACACGTTCGAGTACTTCTTCATCGCCTACGAAGCGGTGCGCACGCGCTGGAACCCGTTGCGGATGAGCGCCACCGCAGTCGTCGGGACGGCGGCGTTCATCTGGATCTTCATCAAGCTGCCGCAGGAGTGGTGGATCCACGTCGCCCAGCTCGACTTCACCGAGTTCATGGACGACAACCCGTGGGCCTACTTCGTGATCGGAGCCGCCGCGCT
Source organism: Ilumatobacter sp. (assembly GCA_035641795.1). Lineage (GTDB taxonomy): Bacteria > Actinomycetota > Acidimicrobiia > Acidimicrobiales > Ilumatobacteraceae > Ilumatobacter. Next base: position 1,378 of record DASQTR010000597.1, on the reverse strand, counting down.
GGCACTCGTGATCGGGCTCTGGGTCAACCGGCGCAAGATCCCCGAGTCCGACTGGCCGTTCACCGTCGCAGTCGACGACCATCTGCCGCCGATCGAGGTCACCGTGCCGCGCACCACGGTGTTCGACGGCGTGCTGGCCGAAAAGGTCTTGTTCATGGCGCTCGTCGCCGTCATCTTCGCCCAAATCGTCCCAGAGGTGCGGTCGAGCAACCTCGGCATTGCGGTCGGTGTCGCCGTGCTCGTCGTGATCAACACGGTCGTCAGCGAGTGGCTCTATCGGCGCGGCCGTTCGTGGCAGAACAGCTTCACCGCCTTCGTCGCCATGCTGCTCGTCAACCTCGGCATCGTGTTCGCCGACTCGCTGCTGTCTCCGCGCCGCGACGCGCCCAGCCGGAGCATGCTGTTCGTCGTGGTCCTGCTGTCGTTGCTGATCGCGCTGTACGACCGCTACCGGGCGACCCGTGGCGCCACAGACATCCGGACGCCGGCGATCGCGGCGTGGCGGGCCGAACGTCGTAAGAGGGAGGCAGTCGCATGAAGTGGGTGCGCACCGTCGGTGCCGTGATCCTGGGGGTGATCGCGGTGGTCGGCCTGCTGTGCAGTGTGCTCGGGCTCTGGGCGCGCGACACCGTGTTCGACGAGACAGAGGTCGCGGGCGCTGTCGAGTCGGCGATCGACGACCCAGCTGTCACTGATGCACTGGCGGCACGCCTCACCGAGAGCGTCATGTCGGCGGTCGACTTGGAGACGCGGCTCGCCAACATCCTGCCGCCGGCGCTGCAGCGGCTCACCCCGGCGATCGTCGGCGGCACGACCCAGCGAATCGAGGATCGGCTGAGCAACCGCCTCGCCGACGCCCAGACGCGCGACACGTTGGTGACGATCTTCGAGCGCAGCTACGGCGCGTTCCTCGACGTGATGGAGGGCGATGGAATCGCCGATGGTCTCACGGTCGAGGAGGGCGAGGTCACCGTCAACTTCCTGCCACTGGTCGCCGACGGCCTACAGACGCTGCAGGGATTCGGCCTCCTCGACGACGCCACCATCCCCGAGCTCGCCCGCGACGGTGATCCCACGGAGCAGATCGCGCAGCTCGAGGACGGGTTGGGTCGCGACCTGCCCGAGGACTTCGGCCAGATCGTCGTGTACCGAAGCGACTCGCTGGCCGAGAAGGGGGAAACGCTCGAGCGCACTCAGCAATTGCTCGTGGTCGTCAAGCGCGCGTTCGTGCTGATCATGATCGTGACGGCGGTCGCGATCGCGGGCACCATGCTGGTCGCCCGCGATCGTTCCCGTGCCGCCCTGGGACTGCTGCTCGGCGCCGCGGCCACGTTCGTCGTCGTGCGCGCCCTCCTCAACAAGGTGCTCGACGAGGTTC
>DASQTR010000596.1:0-11960 GCA_035641795.1 Ilumatobacter sp. | reverse complement strand
CCGTTCCAACATTGCCCGACACGTGGTGTCTGACACCGAACGTTCGCCCACGTCACCGCTCATGACCGTCGATTCTGCCTGAACGTTCGGCGTCTGACACCAAGCGCTGTTGCTCGCTCCGAGTTGTCAACAGGCAGACTGTCCCGATGCCCGAGGGACGGACGGAGCCTGCTGTCGACATCCTGAAGCCGATCAGGATGCAGTGGGTCGGCAAGCCGCATCCGCTCGGCGCGACCTACGACGGATCGGGCACCAACTTCGCCCTGTTCTCCTCGATCGCCGAGGGCGTCGAGCTGTGCCTGTTCGGCGACTCCACCCCCGCCGGCAGGCAGGACGAGATGCGGATCGACGTGACCGAGGTCGACGGCCACATCTGGCACGTGTACCTGCCAGAGGTGCGACCGGGCCAGCACTACGGCTGGCGTGTGCATGGCCCCTGGGATCCAGCGCAGGGGCTGTGGTGCAACTCGAGCAAGCTGTTGATCGACCCGTACGCCAAGGCCGTCGACGGCTTCGTCGACTGGAGCCCGGCATGCTTCGGATACGACGCCGCCGACCCCGACAAGCCGAACCTCGACGACAGTGCGCCGCACGTCCCGCTCGCCGTGGTCAGCGATCCGTTCTTCGACTGGGGCAGCGACCGCGCGCCGCGCACGGCGATGCACGAGACGATCATCTACGAGGCCCACGTGCGCGGCCTGACAATGCACCATCCCGACGTGCCCGAACACCTGCGCGGCACGTACTCCGGCGTCGCCCACCCTGCCGTGATCCACCATCTCGAGCGGCTCGGCGTGACGGCGATCGAGCTGATGCCGGTGCATCAGTTCATCCATGACCACCATCTTCAGCAACTCGGACTGCGCAACTACTGGGGCTACAACACGATCGGCTTCTTCGCCGCCCACAACGACTACGCGGCGCGTTCCGTGCTCGGCCAGGCGCAGGAGTTCAAGGCGATGGTCAAGACGTTGCACCAGGCTGGCATCGAGGTGATCCTCGATGTCGTCTACAACCACACCGGCGAGGGCAACCAGCTGGGCCCGACGCTGTCGATGCGTGGTATCGACAACCCCGCCTACTACCGCCTGCTCGACGGTAACCCGCGGGAGTATCTCGACTTCACCGGCACCGGCAACAGCATGAACGTGCGTCACCCGCACGTGCTCCAGCTGATCATGGACAGCTTGCGCTATTGGCATCTCGACATGCACGTCGACGGGTTCCGCTTCGACCTCGCCTCGGCGCTCGCCCGCGAGCTGTACGCGGTCGACCGGCTGTCGGCGTTCTTCGACATCGTTCAGCAGGACCCGGCGATCTCGCAGGTGAAGCTGATCGCCGAGCCCTGGGACGTCGGCGACGGCGGCTACCAGGTCGGCAACTTCCCGCCCCGGTGGTCGGAGTGGAACGGCCGTTACCGCGACACCATCCGCGACCTGTGGCGCGGCGAACCGGCGACGCTGTCGGAGTTCGGCTCGCGATTCACCGGCAGCTCCGACCTGTACGCGGCGGCGACCCGCAAACCGACGGCGTCGGTCAACTTCGTCACCTGCCACGACGGGTTCACGCTCGTCGACCTCGTGTCGTACAACGAGAAGCACAACGGCGCCAACGGCGAGGCCAACCACGACGGCGAGTCGTTCAACCGGTCGTGGAACCACGGCGTCGAAGGCGCGACCGACGACGCCCCGATCAACGAGCTCCGTGAGCGTCAGCGGCGCAACTTCGTCGCCACGCTGCTGCTCTCGCAGGGCGTGCCGATGCTGCTCGGTGGCGACGAGCTGGGACGCACCCAGCTCGGCAACAACAACGCCTACTGCCAGGACAACGAGCTGTCGTGGTTCGACTGGGTCGGCGCCGACACCGAGTTCCTCGAGTGGGTGCGACGGCTCGTCGCCTATCGCGCTGCTCACCCGGTGTTCCGTCGTCGGCGCTGGTTCCAGGGGCGCCGCATCCGTGGCATGGACGACATGGTGTGGTTCCGCCACGATGGCGAGGAGATGACCGACGACGACTGGGAGACCGGGTTCGCCCGCTCCGTCGGCGTGTACATGAGCGGCGACACGATCAGGGCGACCGACCTGTACGGCGAACGGATGACCGACGACACGTTCGTCGTCGTGTTCAACGCCAGCGAGCTCGATCTGCCGTGGGTGCTACCCGATGCCACGTGGGGACGCCGGTGGGTGGTCGATCTCGACACCAACGACCCGACGACCGGTACGCCGAACCACCCGCCGAGGGAGGCGACGGCGGGCGCCCCGATTCAGGTCGCCAGCCGCTCACTCGTGGTGCTCCGCAGAACCGGCGTCTGACACGCGCCGTTGGCGGTACCAGGCGATCGCGGCATTCGTCGACGAGTCGTGCAGTGCCACGTTGGGCTCGCCGGTCAGCTCGGGTGTGATCCGGTTGGCGAGTTCCTTGCCCAGTTCGACGCCCCACTGATCGAAGCTGTCGATCCCCCACAGCGCCCCTTGCACGAACACGATGTGCTCGTAGAGCGCGATCAGCTGGCCCAGCGTGGCCGGGGTCAGCCGGTCGGCGAGGATCATCGTGCTGGGACGATCGCCGGGGAAGTGGCGGTGCGGTTCGTCGGGGTTCGGCCGCCCGAATGCGAGCGCTTCCGCCTGCGCGAACAGGTTCGACATCAGCAGGTCGTGATGGTCGTGGTAGGGGTGGTTCGGCCGCGCGAACCCGATGAAGTCGACCGGCACTACGTGCGTGCCCTGATGGAGCAGTTGGTAGAAGGCGTGTTGGCCGTTCGTGCCGGGCTCTCCCCACACGATCGGGCCGGTGCTGCCGTCGACTGCCGACCCGTCGAGCTTGACCCGCTTGCCGTTCGACTCCATGTCGAGCTGTTGCAGGTAGGCCGGGAACCGCGCCAGTTCCTCGGAGTAGGGCAGGATCGCCTTCGTCTCGCGCTCGAGCACGGTGGCGTGCAGGGCGCCGATCATGCCCAGCACGATCGGCGCGTTGACCGCCGGCGGGGCCGAGACGAAGTGCTCGTCGATGCGATGGAAGCCGTCCAGAAATTCGCGGAACTGCTCCGGACCGATGTAGATCATCAGCGAGAGCCCGATCGCCGAGTCGACGGAGTAGCGCCCGCCGACCCAATCCCAGAAGCCGAACATGTTGGCGGTGTCGATTCCGAAGTCGGCGACGCGTTCGGCGTTGGTCGACACGGCGACGAAGTGGTCGGGGACGGCGTCCTCACCGAGCGCGTCGACGAGCCAGCGCCGCGCGGTGCCGGCGTTGGTCAGCGTCTCGATCGTGCCGAACGTCTTCGACGCGACGATGAACAGCGTCGCCGCCGGGTCGAGCGGTCGAAGCGTGGCGTGGATGTCGGCGCCGTCGACGTTCGACACGAAGTGAGCCCGCAGGCGCGGATGACCGAACGAGGCGAGCGCCCGCGCCGCCATCGCCGGCCCCAGATCAGAGCCGCCGATGCCGATGTTGACGATGTCGGTGATGCGCTCGTCGGCGCGGACGCGATCCGCGAAGGCCGCCATCGCGTCACGCACCGAGTGCACCTCGGGCACGACATTGTGGCCGTCGACCTCGATCACCTCGCCCTCTGGTGCTCGCAAGGCGACGTGGAGCACGGGGCGATCTTCGGTGACGTTGATCCGCTCGCCGCTGAACATCGCATCGCGCCGCTCGGCGACGCGTGCCGTCCGCGCCCAGTCGAGTAGCGCCGCCATCAGGGCGTCGTCGATCGGGTGCTTGGAGTAGTCGATGCGTAGGTCGCCGGCCTCGATGACATAGCGCCGGGCGCGGTCGGGGTCGGCCGAGAACAGGTCGGCGAGACGGTCGCTGACGACGGCATCCCGAACCGCGGAGGGCACGGCGCTCATGCGCGGAACCTACTCGCCCGGTGCGGCGGCCGGATCCAGCACGACAGTCGTGCCTGTGCGCCGAACGTTGGCGATCGGGAGCGACCGGTCACCGCCGAGCCAGCGCGCGATCACGGGTCGCTTGCCGGCGCCCGTGGCGAATACGAGCCGAGCTCGTGCGCTATTGACGACGCGGGGCGTGAGCGTCATGCGCCTGCGGCCGTTGAACGGCGGCACGAGCTCGACGAGCCGCTCGCTCCCCAGCACGGCGTCGTTCCCCGGCGGCCACGACGCGGTGTGTCCATCCTCGCCGACACCCAGGTGAATGATGTCGAAGCGATCGGGCAGCGAGCGGGCGTAGCGCGCGGCGGCGCCGCGCAGGTCGGCCGCCGTGACGGGCATCAGCCGCACCGTGCACGGCAAGCTCTCGAGCTGCAGGCCGTTGCGATCAGGGTCGCCATCGGGAGCGATCCGCTCGTCGACCTGCCACACGGTTACGACCTCCCACGCCACCCGCTCGAGCAGCAACGCCGCGATCATCGCCGGCGCCGCGGATCCGCCGCTCAACGCCAACGTCGCCACGCCGCGGCGCCCATGGGCGTCGCGCAAGCGGCGGGCGATCGTGCGCGCCGCCGCCACCGCCGGCTCGTCTGCGACATGCACATCCATTGAGCACCAGCTTCTCATCCCCCTCTAGGGTGCCGACGTGGACCCGGAACAACGGCGTGGGCTCCAGGCCGCGATCGTGGCCTACGTCATGTGGGGCATGCTCACGCTGTACTGGAAGGAGCTCGCCGACTTCGATCCGGTCGAGCTCGTCGGATGGCGGGTTTCCACCGCCGGGCTCGTCATGACCGCCGGACTCGTGCTCACGGGCAGGTTCGCCAACCTTCGCCTGCTGCTCGACCCCAGCACGCTCGCCAGCGTCGTCGCCGCTTCGCTACTGCTGACCGTCAACTGGTCGACCTACGTGTGGGCCGTGTCGAACGACCATGTCATCGACACCGCGCTCGGCTACTTCCTCGCCCCGCTCGGCACGATGGCGGTGGGCGTCTTCCTCCTCGGCGAGCGTCTGACACCGCTCAAGCGGGTGTCGATCGGCTGCGCGGTCGCGGCCGTGATCGTGCTCGTCGTCTCGTACGGGGCGATCCCATGGGTCGCCCTGCTGCTGGCCGTCTCGTGGACGTCGTACGGGTTCGTGAAGCGGCGGGTCGCGCTCGATCCGGTGACCAGCCTCACCGGCGAGCTACTCGTGCTGATCGTGCCGGCGGTGGCGATCGTGATCGTGCGCTTCGAGAGCGCCGACGGCGTGCCGCGCGAAGCCTCGGACGTCGAACTGCTGCTGGTGCTCGGAACCGGCATCATCACGGCGGCGCCGCTGCTGCTGTTCGCGTTTGCCGCCAAGCGGGTGCCGTTCACGATCCTCGGTCCCGCGAACTACCTCATTCCGGTGACCAACTTCCTGCTGGGCTGGTTGATCTTCGACGAAGCGCTGCCACCGAGCCGCGTGGTGGGCTTCCTCCTGGTGTGGTGCGCGCTGATCTTCGCCACGCTCGACATGGTTCGCGGCGACAACACAGCGGGTATAGCCGCCCCGGACGTCCGCACTTCCGACCTGTCAGCGGACGCGACTGGAGGGAAGTCAGATGCGCAGGATCACGGCCTTGCTCGCCTCTTCGGTGCTGCTCGTAGCGGCATGCGGCGATGACGACGACGACAGCGCAGGCAGCGTGCAAGACGACGCCGCCGATGAGCTCGTGCAGCAGATGAACGATGAAGATGTCGACGCCGACGAGGACTGCGTGCGCGAAGCGTTCGTCGACATGAGTGACGACGACGCCCAGAAGATCGTCGACGCAGGCAGCGACGAGAGTCCTGATCTGAGCCCCGAGGGCCTGGCGATCGTGACGCAGGCAACGGCGAGCTGTGCCTCCGGCGAGGACATGCTCGACACGATCATCGAGGGCTTGCCAGAAGGCGTTGACGGCGACTGCGTGCGCGACCGGCTCGCCGACGCCGACTTCGGCGAGATCGTCTCCAGCGGCACGATGCCGCCGGAGATCCAGGAGGCGATCACAGAGTGCGGTGCCGGCTGATCGCTGACACACTGACCATGTGACCTTCACCTCCGACTCTTCGGACACCTCTTTGCCCGAAGCGCCGGGCTCGGACAACGCAGTCGTCGCCGTCGATGACATCGACGGCGATGGTGATGGTGATGGTGATGGCGACATCGTGCTGCCGTGGTGGCAGCACCCGCTCAACATCCTCACGCTCGTGGTGACCGCGGCGTTGCTGGCCGGCATGGTCGGCTGGATGATCGGTGACTCCAACTCGGAGCTCGCCCACAGCGAGGTCGACACCGGTTTCCTGCAGGACATGCGCGAACACCACGAACAAGGCGTCTATATGAGCTTCGTCTACCGAGCGCTGCCCGACATCGATCCCGGACTCAGCACGGTCGCGGCGTCGATCGTCATCGGCCAGAACCAGGAGATCGGGCGCATGGTCCAGATGCTGCGGATGTTTGGTGAGCCCGAGGCCAACGAAGGTGACACGGCGATGGCATGGATGGGAATGCCCGTTGATCGGGGTCAGATGCCGGGCATGGCGAGCGAGTCCGACCTGGACCAGCTGGCCACGCTGTCGGGACGTGAAGCAGACGAGTTCTTCGTGCAGTTGATGACCGCCCACCACGAGGGCGGGATCCACATGGCGGAGTACGCGTCCGGCAACGCCGAGAACGACGAGGTGCAGGCGATGGCGGCGTCGATCATGACCAGCCAGGCCGACGAGATCGCCGAGATGCAGCGCGAGCTCGACCAGCCATGAGGGTCTGAGCGCGGCTCGCGCGACGGACGCCGGCCGAGGCCGACCCGTACACTCCCGGGCGTGATGGCGGCTGTGTCAGGTGCTCGCTCCCGTGCCCTCGCAGTCGCGTCCGCAGTCCTCGTGCTGGCAGCGATGTCGGCGTGCGCAGCTGATCAGGGCGTGAGCTCGGTCGGTGCCGAGACATCACCCACGGCGTCGGTCGAGACCACACTGCCGCCAGCAAACGGCGCCGGCACGGCGGCAACCGCGGAGCCTCCTCCGACTCAGCCCCCGCCCTCCTCCACCGCTCCGGCGACCTCGCCGGCGACGACCGCGCAGCCAGAGCCGTCGCTCCCGGCGATCACCGAACCCGAGCTGCTCGCCGACATTCCGATCGGTGACGTCGTCAACGTCGATGCCAACAAGCCGGTGCGCGAGTACGACGCGTTCGTTGCCGTGGCGGTCGCCGACATCGAGCGCTGGTGGGGTGAGACCTTCCCCGAGCTCTACGGCGAGGAGTGGGAACCCCTCGACGGCGGCGTGTGGGCCGGCTATCCCGAACGCCAGAGCGATCTGCCGGGCTGCGGCGAGGAGCGCACGCGTTATGAGGATCTCAACCTGTACGTCGCGTTCTATTGCGACTTCGACGACTTCCTGATGTACGACGACGGTGACCAGAGCCTGCTGGCGGCGCTCGCCTCGCAGTTCGGGCCGGCGGTGATGGGCATCGTCCTCGCCCACGAGTTCGGGCACGCGGTGCAGAGCAGGATCGGGGCGCTCGACCAGTTCCTGGCGACGATCTACACCGAGCAGCAGGCCGACTGCTTTTCCGGGGCGTGGGCAGGGCAGGCGTATCGCGGTGAATCGCCGATGCTGAGGCTCGGCGATGCCGACGTGCGCGCGGGCCTGATCGCGATGCTCGAGGTACGCGACCCGGTCGGCACCGACCAGTTCATGCCCGGAGGCCACGGCTCTGCCTTCGACCGAGTCGGCGCCTTCCAGGAGGGTTTCGTCAGCGGCGCCCAGCGTTGCTCCGAACTGCTCGAAGAACCGTTGCCACTGATGCCCAACCAGTTCCAGTCGGCCTCGGACTTGGAGCGTGAGGGCAACGCCTCGTACGACTGCAGCGACGACCCCGATCCCGACTGCACGCCGGCCGTCGAGTTCCTCGCCGACGACATCAACCACTTCTGGTCGACGGCGCTCGGCGGTTCGTTCCCGACGCTGCGCCCCGAACCGGTCGACGACGTCGACGGCGTCAGTTGCGCGGACGGTGTCCGACTGGCGGACGACGTCCTGCTCTGCCCGTCGGAAGGAACGGTCGTCTACGAGGAGCCCGACGTCGTCGACCTCTATCGCAACTTCGGCGACTTCACGTTGGGCTACTTCTACGGCATCGCGTGGGCAGAACGCGCCCAACAGGTCGAGGGCACCACGCTCCAGGGTGAGCCGCGCGCGCTGCTCAACGACTGCTTCACGGGCGCCTGGGTGGGAGACATCACGCCAGAGCCGGAAACCGGGCTGCCGACGCGTACCGGCGACCGTGACGGCGACGGTGTCGAAGACGTTCCGGTGACCAGCTCGCCAGGCGACCTCGACGAGGCGATCCGGATGGCGATCGTGTTCGGTGACGAGGGCGCCAACGTCAACCGCTTCGGCAGTCCGTTCGAGAAGATCGAGAGCTTCCGCGCCGGCGTGCTCGGCGGCATCGACGCCTGCAACGCACGATTCGGCGTCTGAAGGCGACCTACCTAGCGTTGTCTAAAGGTCGTCGACCGGCACCACCGTGGTCGAGGTGGTGCTCGTGCTCGTCGCCGCCACCGTTGTCGTCGGAGCATGGGTGGTGGCCACGGCGGGCTTGGTGGTCGGCGTCGCGACCGTGGTCGTCGGCGCCAGCGTGGTGCTCGTCGTCGTGGTGGTCGACGTCGTGGTCGTGGTGCGCGACAGGTCGACCCAGTCCCAGATCATCTGGCGCTCCTTTTCGCTCTGCTGCTCGGGCTCCTTCTCGCCGTCCCAGATGAACACGACGTCGCCCCGGTCGATCAGGTCCTGCACGATCGGACCGAGGTGCCGTGAGACCCGGATGCAACCGTGCGAGGCCGGTTCCAGGGGCACGTTGTTGGCGCCATGGATGGCGATGCCCTGGTTGATGTACACCGGATCCCACATGCCGCCGAGCGGGCCATTGCGCTCGCCCTCCACTTCGCGACCGGCCTGGAAGACACCGGGTGGCGTGTAGGCGAGGCCACGAATCGGCTTCGTGATCGGCTCGGGCAGCGGATTGCCCAGCTCGTCGGTGTCGATCGTGACGTCCTCGGCGTACTCGTACGGCGTGCCGTCGGGATTCTGCTTGCCGCTGGAGACGTGAGTGACCAGCGCCGGCGCATCGGCGTGGAAGATCACCATCACCTGCTCGGGTAGATAGATCTCCACATGGTCGGACGAGCCACCCGCGCGGCGCGGCTTCACCTGGATGGGGTCCTGCATCAAGCTCCACATCTCTGGCGTGACCTGCCCGGTGGCCTGGCTCCGCGGCACGCCCATGACGAGCTTCTCGAACGCCCACACGGCCTGGCGCGTCAGGCCACCGTAGTAACCGTCGACAGGACCGGGGTCGAAGGCCAGCTCGGTGAGTCGTTGCTGCAGCCGCTCGACGTCGTCACCGGCCATCCCCTCGCCGAGCGTCTCGTCGAGCGTGCTCTTCGTGACCGGCGCCGACGTGGGTACGGTCTCGGTCGCGATGTACGACTCTGCCGTAAGGGGCTGCGTTCCGGCAACCGTCGAGAGCGTCGGGGTCGTGGCCTGATCGGCGGCGTCGGAATCGTTGCCGGCCCAGACCCCGGCGGCGATCACCGCGGCCAACACCGCGCCGGCAGCCGCGACCGGGACCCACCGCGCGACATCGTTTCGGGCCTGACCCGCACCGGAACCACGCGAACTGGAGGAGCGCGAACTCGACGATCGCCTGGCGTGACTGCGACTACCCCGCCGCGCGGGTTGCGCGCTCGACTTACGAGGAGGTGGTTTGCGGCTGGTCACGGAGATAGCAAGAGGTCACGCTGGGGCGAGTCCCAAACGCTAGCAACAAGATCCCGAACCCGGCCCTCGGGCGCCCCTACCAGCCGGACCGAACGAGCGCAGCGCTCAGCGCAGCGTCCTGTCCATCGAGCTTCCAGACACCGAGATTCTCTGGATCCCCTTCAGCTCGGTGCGCAGCGACCACATCTCCTTGAGGATCTTCAGGATCACATCCGGTGAGCTGAGCGTGCTCTCGCCCCGCGTGCGGGGGAAGTAGTCGACGCCCATCTGCATGATCTCGTAGCCCATGCGCGTCGCCCGGATGATCAGCTCGGCGTCGATGAACGAACCTTCGCTCTCGAGCTGCACGTGCTCGAAGATGCGCCGCCGGCACAGCTTGAAGGCGAAGTTGATGTCGCGCACCTTGACACCGAACAACGCCTTGATCAGGCCGTTGTAGACGAGCGTGTACACGGCGCGGAGCGACCCCTCGCCGGTGCGGTCGAAGCGGTACGCCGAGATGATGTCGACGTCGTAGTCGTGCAGCAGCCGCACCGCGCGGGGCAGTTCGTCCATGTCGAACGGCAAGTCGGCGTCGGTGTAGAGCACCAGGTCGCCGGTGGCGGCCGCGAAGCCCGTCTTCATGGAGCCGCCGAGCTTGCGGTTGCGCTCGTGGTGGATCACGCGGATGTGCGGATCGGCTGCCGCCATCGCGTCGGCGATCTCCGGAGTGCGGTCCGTCGACTTGTCGTCGATGATGATCAACTCGTAGTCGGCGATGTCGCCCGACTCGATCAGGCCTTCGCAGGCGCGCTTGCCGAATCGCAGGGCGCGCCCGATGTAGTCCTGCTCGTTCCACATCGGATAGAAGACAGACAGCTTCTGGAACTTCTCAGGCTCGGTCGACGGCGCCATCGGGCGGCGAGGGTAGCCGCGCGATCGCCGGGTCAGACGCCAGGTCGCTGACGCGCGCCGGTCGGTTCGTCGCCGGTAGGTTCGTCACGGTATGTCGCAGATCGAACCGACGGCGGAGGTCGCGGCCGAGCTGGAAGTCCGCACGGCGCGCACACCACGGGCGGGCGAACTGACCAGTGGGTGGCGTCTCGTCACCGGTGTGACGTGGATGCTCGTCGTGGTGGGGCTTGGGTGCGTCTGGAAGACGAGCGACCAACTGGGGCTGTCGACGTGGTGGCTCGGGCCGCGCGGCGAACCGCGCTCGATCGTCGTCCAGCTGCTCCCGTTCGTGCCCGGAGTGCTCATGGTGCTCGCCGCTATCAACCACGTGCGCTACCTCCCGTGGTTCGGTCTGGCCGCGGCGGGACTGATCGTGCTGACCGGCTTGTTCGACGTCGTCCGCTTCACGGGTCTCGGGGTGCTCGAGATCGCGATCGGTGTCGCCGCTGCCGTGGTGTCACTCGTGTCGCTGGCCGGCATGTACCGCAAGGATCCGGCGATCTTGGTGTCCGACACCTCCGCGTAGTCGACGATGCCGAACCGGTAGGTTCGGCGCATGTCGCGAGTGCTGATGTCGCTGCCCGTCGGCGAGCGCGTGGGGTTGGCGTTCTCGGGCGGGCTCGACACGTCCGCCGCCGTGGCGTGGATGCGCGAGCGAGGCGCGATGCCGTACGCCTACACAGCCGACCTCGGACAGTACGACGAGCCGGACTTGTCGGGTGTGCCGGCTCGCGCCAAGGCCTACGGAGCCGAGGAGGCGCGCCTGGTCGACTGCCGCGACGAACTCGTGCGCGAGGGTTTGATGGCGTTGCAATGCGGCGCGTTCCACATCCGCACCGCGGGGCGCACGTACTTCAACACCACGCCGCTCGGGCGCGCCGTCACCGGAACGCTGCTCGTGCGAGCGATGCGTGACGACGGCGTCGACGTGTGGGGCGACGGGTCGACGTACAAGGGAAACGACATCGAGCGGTTCTACCGGTACGGATTGATGGTCAACCCGGCGCTGCGCATCTACAAGCCGTGGCTCGATCCTCAGTTCGTCGACGAGCTCGGCGGCCGGAGCGGGATGAGCTCCTTCCTGCAGCAGCGCAGCCTGCCCTACCGCGACTCCGCCGAGAAGGCGTACTCGACGGATGCCAACATCTGGGGAGCGACGCACGAGGCAAAGCTCTTGGAGGAGCTGTCGACCGGGATGGAGATCGTCACCCCGATCATGGGCGTCGCCCACTGGGACGCGTCCACCGAGATCGCTAGCGAGGATGTGGCGATCGCATTCGAGGAAGGGTGGCCGGTCGAGATCGACGGGCGGAGCTTCGGGTCACAAGTCGAGCTCGTCCTCGA
>DASQTR010000595.1:0-9455 GCA_035641795.1 Ilumatobacter sp. | reverse complement strand
CGTGCGGCGACGATGACGACGACGACGCCGCCGAGGACACGGCCGAGACGGGCGGCGCCACGGCGACGACCGAGGCCGCGCCGCAAACCACCGCCGCCGCCACGACCGACGCACCGGCGACCACGGCAGCCGCCACAACAGCTGCGCCGGAGACGACCGAGGCGGCACCTGACACGACCGCCGCACCTGAGGCGCAGACCATCAAGATCGGCTTCGCCTGGCCTGACCTCTCCGCGTTCCTCGCCGTCAGCGAGTCCTACGGCGTCGGCGACCCCGAGGAGCAGATGCTGGCCGTGCTGGAGGGCTGGCGCCAGGACGGCACGCTGCCGATCAACGGCGTCGACATCGAGCTCGTGTCCCAGAGCTTCGACGCCCTCGACCCGGAGACCAAGCTCGCCGCATGCCAGAAGTTCGGTGCCGAGGATGAAGTGTTCGCGGTGCTCGGTGGTCGCATCTTCACCGAAGGAGCCGAGTGCATGGCGACTCGCTTCCAGACCCCGGTGATCGACACCGACCAGGCTCCGGCGGCCACGATGGAGGCAGCCGCGCCGTACATGTTCACGCTGAAGCCTGACACGACCGAGGCCGTCACGACGTTCGCCAACTGGGCGATCGGCCGGGGTTCGTTCGACGGCAAGAAGATCGGCCTCTACTGGGAGGGCGGTCAGGACGCGGCCGCCGAGGCGTTCAAGCAGATCCTCGCCGACAACGGCATGACCCTGACGTCGGAGATCCAGACCGGTGGGCAGGGCTCGGTCGGTAACGAGCAGGACGCGCTCGCAGCGCAGAAGTTCCAGGCCGACGGCGTCGACCTGGTGATCTTCTTCGTCGGTTCGTCGGGCATGGTCAACGTCCTGCAGACCGCCGCCGACCAGGGGTACACCCCCGACTACCTCGACCTCGAGTGGTCGTCGCACATGAGCGACGTTGCCGCCGCCGCCTACAACCAGGAGCAGTGGGCCGGCGTCGAGGCGCTGTCGGCGACGCGGCTCGGCGAGCTGCCCGACCTCAGCCCCGATGCCGAGGACTGCATCGCCAACTACGAGGAGTTCAGCGGCAACACGATCGACCGCGAACCGCCGGAGAAGTCGGGAGAGTTCAGCAACATCCTGATCGCTTGCGAGCTCGGCAACATCCTGCTGCAGGGCATCGAAGGTGCCACCGCCGATGGCGGCGAGCTGACGCAGGAGTCGTTCATCGCCGCAGTCGAGGCGATCCAGGACGCGCCGGGCCTGGGCTGGATCAACACCATCAGCTTCAGCGCCGACGACCACACGGCACCGGCCGACGTGCGCGAAGTCACGTGGGACACGGCGTGCACGTGCTGGAAGGCGTCCAGCGACTGGATGCCGATCAGCGACTTCGAGTGATCTTCCTTCGTGTCGCGCTGATCACCGCGTACGCGGTGATCAGCGCGACACGAAGGTCTCAGGCTGCTCCGGTGTAGACGTCGCGGACGGCTTCGTCGGTCTCCAGTACCGACGGCGGCCCCTCGGCGATCACCTGACCGGCGGCGAGCACGTAGAGCCGGCCGACGAGGTCGCGCATCACATGGATGTCGTGGTCGATCATCACGATCGTGGCGTCGAGGAAGTCGCGCACCTCGTGCACGACGGCGAGGAATGACGCCGTCTCACGCGGCGTGAACCCCGCCGTCGGCTCGTCGAGCAGGAGCACGTCGGGTTCGAGTGCGATCACGCAGGCGAGCTCGGCCACGCGCCGGATGCCGGTTGGCAACTGGGCGACCGGCCGGTCGGCGTAGTCGGCGATCTCGAGCCGCTCGAGGATCTGGCATGCTTCGCCGCGCAGCCGCCGCTCTGTGCGCTGGCTCATCGGCAGCGGGCCGCAGTTCGGCACGAACCAGGCGCGGTGACGCTGCAGGGAGATCGCCACTGACTCGGCGGTGGTGAGCTCGCCGAACAGCCGCGCCTGCTGATACGTGCGGCCGAGGCCGAGCCGCGCCCGCCGATGCGGCGGCAGGTCGGAGATGTCACGGCCGCCGTAGCCGACACGGCCGGCGTCGGCGCGGATGTTCCCGCCGAGCACGTCGAACAGCGTCGTCTTGCCGGCGCCGTTCGGTCCCATCAGGCCGAGGATCTCCCCCTTGCGGGCGCTGATCGACACGCAGTCGAGCGCCATCAAGCCGCCGAACCGCACGCTGACGTCGGACGCCTCGATCGGAGCCGGGCCGATCGACGCCGTGCCGCCGGCCGGCGCCGGCTCGTGCTCGCTGGCGGTGGCCTCGACGCGCTGGACGGTTGGTCGCAGCGGCTCGACCACTGCCGCGGCCGCCGGTCGTCGATCGCGGAGCAGCCGGTCGACGGCACGATCACGCAGCCGGAAGACAACAGTTGCGAGCCCGCCCGGCAGCATCAGCAGGATGGCCACGACCGCGAAGCCCGAGGAGAACAGGGCGTAGTCCCTACCCAGCAGCCGGGGGATGCCCACGATCCACAACGACCCCAGCACGGCGCCCGTGACAGAGGTGATCCCTCCGAACACGGCGGTGACCACCAGACTGAGCGACTCGCCGGGACCGAACCGCTCGCTCGGGTTGCTCGAGAAGTTGATCAGCAGTCCGCCGTAGAGGAACCCGGCGAGCGAGGCGATCGCGCCGGACAACGCGAACGCCGACAACTTCACGCGGCGCGGCGACTGCGCCATGCTTGCCGCCGAGAGCTCGTTCTCGCGCACGGCGATCATCGCCCGGCCCATCGAGGTGTGGCGGATGCGGTACACGATCCACGCGGTAACCACTGCCACAGCGAGGCACAGCCAGTAGTAGGGACGCTCTTCGTTGAAGTCGATGCCGAGGAACTCCGGTCGGGGCAGCTGCATCGACGTGCCGGTCTGGTCGTCGACGTGCACGAACCAGCTCTGGTACAAGAGCCAGCTACTGGTGGCGAGCGCGAGACCGAGGGTGGCGACGGACAGGAACAGGCCGCGCATGCGGAGTGCCGGCAACCCGACCACCGCCGCGAGGAGAGCGCCGAGCAGCGTCACGAGTGCAGCTGCCGGCAGGTGTGGGACGCCGAGCTGGTAGAGCCTTCCGCCGGCTGCGGCGCCGATCCCCACGAACGCGAACTGGCCGAGCGACACGTGCCCGGCGTAGCCGGTCAGCACGACGAGCGAGAGGCACATCATCGCCGTCAGCACGATGTCGGTGAGTACGACTTGGTTGCTCGGCCGGACGAACAGGGGTGCTGCGACGGCGATCGCCAGCAGGCCCAGCATGGTGAGCCATCTGACGAGGCGGACCCTGGTCTGGCGCGAGATGGCGGGAACCAAGGGTCGGATCGTGGCGGTCAGCGACCAGCCCGAACTGTCGGCGCCGCGCGGCCCGCGCCCGAGCCCCGGCCGGATCAGCATGCTGACCATGATCAGGGCTGCCAGCACGACCTCGAGCACACCGCCGACGGGGTAGTTCCAGATGATGAGGGCCTCGACGATGCCGATCCCTACGCCACCGGCGAACGATCCCCAGATGCTGCGCAGGCCGCCGATCATCGAGGCGCCGAGTGCCCGCAGCAGCAGTGCCGGCCCGAGCGCCACGGAGAGCGTCAACGGGCGCGTGCCGCCGGCGAGGATCGCTCCGATGCCGGCGAGCAGGCCGGCTATACCCCAGATCGTCATCGACACCCGTCCGGTCGGCACGCCTGCCAGCTGCGCTGCATCTGCGTTCTCGGCGGCGGCCCTGCTCGCCCGTCCGAGTGGGCTGTGGTTCAGGTACCAGGTCAGGGCGAGGATGCACACCGGTGCCACGAAGATGATGAGCAGCTGGCCGGGTCCGAGCACCAACGATCCGACGGTCACACGCCAGTCGAACGGAACCGGAAAGGCCTTGCCGGTCAGCTCACCGCCGCGCGGGATGAGCAGGTTGAGCCCGAAGAACACCTGGGCGAGGCCGATCGTCGCCACCAGCATCGTGAGCCGGGGACCCCGGGAGAGTGGTCTGATGACGAACGCCTCGGTGGCGACGCTGAGCATGAGCGCGCCCAGCAGCGCCAGCGCCAGCGCCAGCCAGTACGGCCAGTTGTTGTTGATCACGAGGATCGGTATCAGGACCGCTGGCAGCGCGCCCATCTCGCCCGTGGCGAAGTTCAGCACCCGGCTGGTGCGGTACACGAGCGTGATCCCGACCGCGATCAGGGCGTAGGTGAGGCCGGTGATGGTGCCGAGAATGACGACGTTGCTCGGGAGGTCGAAGCTCGTTCCCGGAATCGTCAAGGTCACCGCCACCAGGGCTGGCATCTATTTGTCCCCCAAGATCGTCGAACGCTAGCGTATTTAGCACACTCTATTCGAGGGGCCTATTCGAGGTCGCCGCCACTCGACGGCACGGACACGGCAAGGACAAGGCCAGGACACGGCAAGGACAAGGCCAAGGACAAGGCAAGGACAGGGGTCATCCGATGCGGTTCGAGGATCAGGTCGTGATCGTGACCGGCGCCGCACGCGGTCTGGGCAGGCGCTACGCCGAGCGCTTCGCGGGTGAGGGCGCCAACGTCGTGGTCGCCGACCTGCGCGAGGACGTGACGGCGGCGGCGTCGGAGATCACCGATGGCGGCGGCACTGCGATCGCCGTCCAGGTCGACGTGAACGACGAGGCCGCGACCCGACAGATGGCAGAGCAGACGGTCGCCCGCTTCGGCCGCATCGACGTGCTCGTCAACAACGCCGGCATCTGGGGCGACTACGAGGTCAAGCCGCTGCTCGAGATCGACCCGGGCTACTGGGATCTCGTGATGGGCGTCAACGTGCGCGGCCCGCTCCTGTGCTCGCGCGCCGTGGCGCCGACGATGGTCGCCCAGGGCCGCGGCCGGATCGTCAACATCTCGTCGATCGGGGCGTACATGGTGTCGGGTGTCTACGGCGTGTCGAAGCTGGCGCTCAACCAGCTGACGTTCGCGCTGGCGAAGGAGCTCGGTCATGCCGGCGTCACCGTCAATGCCGTCGCTCCTGGGCCGATCGACAACGAAGCCAGCCGCAAGCAGGTTCCGCCGGCTGCCATGGAGCGCTTACGGGACTCGACGCTCGTCAAGCGGCTCGGTGACGCCGACGACATCTACGGCATGATCGCGTACCTGGCGAGCGACGACGCGGCGTGGGTCACCGGGCAGACCTACCTCGTCAACGGCGGCTTCAGCGCGAGGTTCTGAGGCTCGATGGCGACCACCGGAAGCGACGCCGTCGTCGCCGCACTCGAGGCGCTGGGGGTCGAGCACGTCTTCGGGATCGTCAGTGTGCACAACCTGCCGATCGTCGATGCGATCGAGCGCTCGGAGACGATGCGGTTCGTGCCGGTGCGGCACGAGCAGGCGGCGGTCCACTGCGCCGACGGGTACGCCCGCGCCTCGGGACGGCTGGGGGTCGCAGTCACGAGCACCGGCCCCGGCGCTGCCAACGCGATGGGCGCGCTGCACGAGGCGTATCACGCCTCCTCGCGTGTGCTGATGCTCACCGGGCAATCCGAGACGCGCTGGCTGGGCAAGGGCCGCAGCACGATCCACGAGGCCGAGCGTCAGCTCGACATGCTGCGCACGGCCACGCGTCGAGCCGACCGCGTCGAGCACCGTGCCGACGTCTACGCGACCGTCGTCGCCGTCGCACGCGACGTTCTCAGCGGACGTCCGCGACCCGGCGCGGTGGAGATCCCGATCGACCTCCAGTACGCGCACGGCGAGCTCGACGCCGTGCCGCTGCGCCAACCAGTCCGTGCCACCCCCGACGCCGCCGCCGTGGCCCGGGCGGCGGACATGCTGGCGGCGGCGAACCGTCCGCTGCTCCTTGCCGGGGGTGGCGTCGTGTTGTCCGGCGCGTCCGGCTTGCTGGTGCGCCTCGCGGAACAGCTCGGCGCCCCGGTGCTGACCTCGGTGGAGGGGCGCGGGGCGATCCCCGAGGATCATGCCCTCGCGCTGGGCGCCAACGCCGACGTGGCGCGGCTCGACTCGGTGATCGCTGCTGCCGATGTCGTGCTCGCGGTCGGCACCCGCTTCCAGCTCGGCAGCAACCTGCTGATGGGGCTGTCGATCCCGGGCGCGCTGATCCACCTCGACGCCGATCCCGGCTCGATCGACCGTTTCCATCCCGTCGATCTGGGCATCCCTGCCGATGCCGGTCTCGGTCTCGAGGCGCTGCTCGCCGCCTTGGGTGAGCGCGCTGTCACAGGCGCCGACGAGGAGTTCGCGGAGGCGGCCCGCGGAGCGCGACGCCAGGTGGACGCTGAGGGTGAGGCGGCGATGGGAGCCGACATGCGGCGCGTGATGGCGACGATCCGGCGGTCGATCGGCCGTGACGACATCGTCGTCAAGGACTCGACGGTGCCGGCGATCGTGTGGGCGAATCGTCATCTCGAGGTGTACGAACCGCGCACGTCGCTGCGTCCCGTGTCTGCGGCGATCGGGCCCGCGCTTCCGCTGGCGATCGGCGCCAGCGTGGCGACCGGCCGGCGGACGGTGGTGATCCAGGGTGACGGCGGCTTCATGCTCTGCCTCGGCGAGCTGGCCACGGCCGTGCAGGAGGGTGTACCGGTGATCACGTGCGTGTTCAACGACCATGGCTACGGCATCCTGCGCTTCCTGCAGGACATGATCTTCGAGGGTCGGCGAACGGCGGTCGACCTACACACACCCGACTTTGCGATGCTGGCGCAGTCGATGGCGATGCCTGCTTGGTCGGCGGCGTCGCCCGAAGAGTTCGAGAAGGCGTTCGCGTCGGCGGTGGAGGCTGCCGGCCCGTCGCTGATCGACGTCGACATCACCGGGTTCGAGCCGATGCGCATCACCCCGCAGAGTCCCTCGACGCGCGGACGCCGTCGCCGCTGACTCAGGCCGTCGATGTAGCGCGAGTGATCGGGCGCCGACGGTCGAGGGCGGCACGAACGTTCAGGCTTCGGCCGAAGAAGTAGCTGGCCGCTCGCAATCGTCTGCGGCGCCACTCGATGGCGTGTCGCCCAGCGCTCGAGATCGGCGGCAACCGAGGTAGGTCGAGTGCGCCGTGGTGCCCGCGCAGCTCGCGGATGACGTCGTAGAGCTGGACCTGTTCCGGTAGCAGCTCGGATGTGTGAGTGGGCGGTGTCGCCGTCGAGCTGCTCGCCTCGCCGGGGCAACCGACGAGTGCGACGGCAGCGTCGATCGCCGGCTGTTGGATGGCGCCGCCGAGGCTGATCGCGCCTGACAGCACTCGCGCCAAGTCGGTGATGACCTCGTGTCGCCGAGCGAGCAGATCGTCGTAATGAACGACGTAGCAGCGTCGTCCCCGCGACGACTCGAGCAACGCATGGGTGTAGTGCTCCCAGAGCCCGCCCGCCAGTTCGGCCGAGTATCCGTTCCGGTGGCGCAGCGAGCGGATGACGTCATGTGGCCGGCGGCTGGCGATCACCGCGAAGGCTTGAGCGCCGAGCGCCGCATCCCAGGCGTCGAGCAGGAGGACTTGGCGGGGGTCCTTGACGAACCACGGGCGCTGGAAATCGGCGATCGTGTCGTCGATGCGTCCACCGACCTCACGCGCGAGATCGGGATCGAGCGTCGTGAGCTTGGGAGGAGCTGAGGCGAACCCGCCGAGTTTGAGCAGCACCTCGTCGTGGAGCTCCACGATCGGCCGTTGCTCCCAGTAGCCGTCGCGGTTGAACTCGTCGGGTTTCAACATCGTGTCGGGCGGCCCGCCGTGGAAGCCGAGGGCGTCGATGACGCCAGCCAGCAACGATGTCCCCGAGCGGTGCATGCCGAGCACATAGACACCATGCACAGCGCTTACGCTTCCCGGAAAGGGTGAACCCCAATCAAACGCCGGACGGAGACGTGCCGACCTGTCCCCGCCGCTTGCAGGCGTCGACCTTGGCTGACGGTTGTCGGAGTCGACCGAGTTGCCCGTGGACTCGAACGCACCGGTCGCGTTGCTCGACGTGACCTTGTCGCCCCACTCGGCAGTCGGCGAATCGTAGTGCGCGCCGTTACGCACGCTGCGAAGAGCAGAGAAGAAACGTCAGAACGTTGCCAGCACGGGGTCGTCCGGGTCGACGGGGAGGCGCAAGGCGCGCAGCGTGCGCGACACGCACGAGTAGTAGGCGGCAGTGAGCACGAGCTCGACGAGCTCCCCTGGTTCGTACCGCGCCGACAGTGCAGACCACAGCTCGTCGGAGACGTCCACGTCGTCGGTGAGCTCGTCGGCCAGCGCCAGCACCTCGCGCTGCTCGTCGCTGAATCGTTCACTGTCGCGCCAGCGCTGAAGATCGGCCAGCTGCTCGGCGGCGATCCCGCAACGGACTGCCATGGGATAGTGCGCGACCCACTCGTATGCGGCGCGGGTGAGCTGGGCGACGCGCATGATGATCAGCTCGCGCAGTGCCCGCGACGTCGTCGCTTCGTTGCGGAGTGGCCAGGCGAGACCGACCCACGCGTTCAGCATCGCCGGCGCGTTGGCGAGCGTGCGGTACAACGCCGGCACGTCATGCCCGGCGTCGCGGAACCGTCCGAAGACCTTCGCCAGCTGCGGATCGTCGGTAGCGGCGTCGACCAGCGGCAGGCGGCCGGCCTCGGTCATTGATGCACCATGGTCGTGTGCCGTGTTCGATCTTGCGGGCGGGATGGCGCACCAATGAGCGCAAGCGCTGCCGTGACAATGATTCGCTCGCTGCGCTCACTCATGCCAGCCGCAGGTAACGCTCGGCGTTGCCCGCGAACAGCTTCGCAAGGGTCGCGTTGCCGAGGCCGTTCCACGCCAGCACGGTGTCGGGTGACTTGGGGAACATGCACTGGTCGTGGGGGTAGTCGGACTGATACATGATCGTGTCGTCGCCGAGCACCTCGATGATGCTGCGCACCGTCTCCTCGCCCTCGTAGAGCTCGACGCCGCAGAAGATCCGGCCGTCCTCTGCATAACCCCGCGGCGACCGCTGGATAGACGGCAGCGTCGGGTGGAGGTAGCTCGCCTGCCCCTCGAGGCGAACCAGCCAGGACGGCAACCAGCCGCCGCTGCACTCGGCGAAGCCGACGCGCAGGTTGGGGAACCGGTCGAGCAGTCCCGATAGGACGATGTAGCCGAGCAGCCGCTGTGCGCCCCAGGGGTGGGCTGCGGCGCGGGCGAGGGCGACATGACCCCACAGGTCGCGGTAGCCGGGAAAGTACGGCGGCTCGTAGAAGAACGAGTGGTGCAGCAGCGGCAGATCGGCGTCGCCCATCGCCGCCCAGATCGGGTGCAGGTCGGGGTCGTCGACCGGCATGCCTTCCGGCAAGACGACAGTGACGGCGGCGACGCAGCGTTCGTCCGCCAGCCGGCGGACTTCGGTCGCAGCCCATGCCGGGTCGGCCGCCGGCGCCAGGATCGTCGCCTTCAGCCGCGAGGGATCGGCCGAGCAGTAGTCGACGATGTAGCGGTGGTAGCTGGCGTAGAGCTCGAGCGCCAGCGACGTGTCGATGGCGGTGATCGCAGTCGAGAACGTTCCAGGGATGATGAGG
>DASQTR010000594.1:0-7181 GCA_035641795.1 Ilumatobacter sp. | reverse complement strand
CGAGCTCGGCCTCCTGCAAGCGCTGGTCGATCGCAGTGTGCTCGGGAAAGCGGTGCAGCAGCGACGTCAGCCACCACGAGAAGCGGACCGCAGCCCAGACGCGTCGCAGTGCCATGTCGGAGTAGCAGCCGAGGTATCGATCGTCGTGCTCGGAGTAGTGATGGGCGAGCGCGCGAGACAGGTAGAACACGTCGGATACGGCGAGGTTGAGGCCCTTGGCACCGGTCGGCGGCACGATGTGGGCGGCGTCGCCGGCGAGGAACAGATTGCCGTAGCGCATCGGCTCGGCCACGAAGCTGCGCACGGGAGCGATCGACTTCTCGATCGACGGGCCGGTCACGATCTGCGACGACACCTGGTCGGGGTAACGGGCGAGCAGCTCCTCCCAGAACCGCGAGTCGGGCCAGTCGTCGACCGCGTCGTCGAGCGGACATTGCACGTAATAGCGGCTCAGCATCGGGTTGCGCTGCGAGGCGAGCGCGAACCCGCGGGGGCTGTTGCAGTACACGATGTGTTCGAGCGGCGGCGTTTCGGACAGGATCCCCAGCCACCCGAAGGGATACGACTTCTCGTACGTTCGCAGCACCGACGCCGGGACGGCCGACTTGGCCGGGCCGTGGAAGCCATCGCAGCCGACGAGGAACTCGCAGTCGAGCCGCTTCTGTGCCCCGTCGTGCGTGAACACGACCGTGGGGCGGTCAGTGGTGACGTCGCGCAGGGCGACGTCGTCGACTTCGAACAGGAAGGTGAGCCCGAGGCGGTCGGCGGCGTCGTAGAGGTCCTCCTGGATCATCGTCTGGCCGTAGGACATGAACCGGGTGCTGGCGAAACGGCCGATGTCGAAGTAGAAGAGGTGCTCACCCCCATAGGCGATGCCGGTTTCGGTGTGGACGTGGCCCTCGGCGTCCATGCGGTCCCCGACGGCGTTGGCGCGCAGGACCTCGACCGTGCCCCACTCCAGCACGCCGGCCCGGATGCGCGAGAGCACGTGCTCGCGGCTCTGGCGCTCGATCACGACGCTCTCGATGCCGGCGTGGTGCAGCATGACCGCCAGCAGTGATCCAGCCGGACCGGCCCCGACGATCGCCACCTGGGTCGTCAACGCTGCCCCCGGCATCTGGCCAGTATGACAAGCGCTCGGTTTTCTTGACAATGTTGGCGCCATGACGAAGCTGACTGCCGCTGATGGCCACGCCTTCGACGTCTACGAGGTGCGTCCCGACGACGCGGCCGCGGCGATCGTCGTGATCCAGGAGATCTTCGGCGTGAACGAGCACATCCGCTCCGTCGTCGACCGCTACGCCTCGTTCGGCTACCACGCCGTTGCCCCGGCGCTCTTCGACCGTGTGAAGCGGGGTGTCGAGCTCGAGTACGACGGAGACGGCGTCGCCGAAGGGCGTCAGATGGCGGCCGAGATCCGGTGGCAGCCGGCGATGCACGACCTGGCCGCCACCGTGGCCCATGTCGCCGGCACCGGACCGGTCGGCGCGATCGGGTACTGCTTCGGCGGAAGCCTCGCCTGGCTGAGCGCCAACGAGTTGCCAGTCGCCGCTGCGGTGGGCTACTACGGCGGGCAGATCCACTCGTTGAACGACCGTGATCCGGCGGTGCCGACGATGCTGCACTTCGGCGAGCTCGACAGCGCGATCCCGCTCGAGCAGGTGGAGGAGATAATCAAGGAGCACCCTGACGTCGAGGTCCACGTGTACGACGGTGCCCAACACGGCTTCAACTGCGAAGCCCGCGGCTCGTTCCATCCTCTCTCGGCTGCGATCGCTCTCGGCCGCACGCTCGAGTTCCTCGTTGCCAACGGCGTCAAGCCGTGATCATCGACTGCCACGGGCACTACACCACGGCGCCGCCTCAGCTCGGGCAGTACCGCGACGCCCAGAAGGCGGCATTGCGCGACGACCCCCAGTACGTCGGCGCGAAGGGCATGATCGACATCAGCGACGATGCGCTCCGTGACAGCCTCGAACCCAACCAGTTGCGTTTGCAACGAGTACGTGGACTCGATCTCACCCTGTTCTCACCGCGCGCCAGTTGGATGGAACATCACGTCGGCAACGAGCACACGTCGCGATTCTGGTCCGAGCACTGCAACGACCTCATCCGACGGATCTGCGATCTCTATCCCGACAACTTCGCTCCGGTGTGCCAGCTGCCGCAGTCGCCCGCCGCCTCGGTCGACTCATGCGTGCGCGAGCTGCGGCGTTGCGTGGAGGAGATGGGTTTCGTCGGCTGCAACCTCAACCCTGATCCGTCCGGTGGCTACTGGAACGGACCGACGCTCGCCGACCGGTCGTTCTGGCCGCTGTACGAAGCACTGTGCGAGCTCGACGTGCCGGCGATGATCCACGTCAGCGCCACGTGCAACCCGCACTTCCACACGACCGGGTCGCACTACCTGGGATCCGACACGACGGCGTTCATGCAAGCAATGACGACCGGTCTGTTCCGCGATTTCCCGGCGATGCGATGGGTCATCCCGCACGGCGGTGGGGCGGTTCCGTACCACTGGGGTCGCTTCAAGGGGATGGGGGAGGAGAACGTCGACGCCGGGTGGCACACGCTCGACGAGATGATGGCGAACGTGTGGTTCGACACGTGCGTCTATCACCAGCCGGGGATCGACCTGTTGCTCGAGGTCGTCCCGATCGAGAACGTGTTGTTCGCCTCGGAGATGGTGGGAGCGGTGAAGGGACTCGACCCCGACACCGGCGAGTACTACGACGACACGCGTAGGTACGTCGATCGCGCCGCGCTCACCGACGCGCAGCGCCGGCAGATCTTCGAGGTGAACGTGCAGCGCGTGTACCCGCGGCTGAAGATCGGAGCGTGAGTGCGATGAACCGCAACGTCGTTGTGCGGAGGATCGATCGCGCGCATCCCGCCGTGGTCGACGGCCTGGGCGCGGCCGGCACGGCGACGGTGCACGAGGCGATCGGCCGCATGGGTTATGCCGGATCCGATCTGCGTCCGATCCAGCAGGACGTGCGCATCTCCGGCTCGGCGGTGACCGTACTGAGTCATCCCGGCGACAACATCATGATCCACGCCGCGGTCGAGGTCTGCGAGGCCGGCGACGTGCTCGTCGTGGTCAACACCGCGCCGTCGACGCACGGCATGTTCGGTGAGTTGCTCGCCACGTCTTTGCAGACCCGTGGCGTGCGCGGTCTGGTGATCGACGCCGGCGTGCGCGACACGTCCGAGCTGCGGGAGATGGGCTTTCCGGTGTGGAGCCGGCACGTGTCGTGCCAGGGCACCGTGAAGAGCACCGCCGGTTCGGTCAACGTTCCGGTCGTGCTCGGTGCGCTGGTGGTGAACCCCGGCGACGTCGTGTGCGCCGACGATGACGGGGTCGTGATCGTGCCGCTCGCCGATGCCGAGTGGGCGCTCGCCCAGTCTCAGGCGCGGATCGCAAAGGAAGCGGAGACGCGGGCGCGGCTCGCGGCGGGCGAACTCGGCGTCGACTTCTACGGTTTGCGGGCGAAGCTGCAGGAGTTGGGCGTCGAATACCTCGACCGACTCAGCGGCGGTACTCCTTGAGCACGCGCTCGCGCACGATTCCCGACAGGAACGCGGACATGTCGAACAGCTCCGGGCCGTCGGCGGTAAGGCTGCGCCACGGCGGGGACGCCATTGCCCGTTCATATGTCGCGTAGTCGGCGAACCACGCTTCGGAATAACCGTCGTACGCGGGGGCATGCCGGCCAGCGGTTCCTCGAATCGCGTGGTTCTGCGTGTAGTGACCCATCTCCTCGATCGTCAGCGCGATTTGCCCGTGCGTCGTCCGCCAGTAGTTGTTGGCGTCCTCGCGTGTGATGCCGGGCCGGTAGCGCAGCAGCCCGATCAACTTGATCGGGTCGCCTGGCGGCGTGCTCACGCCGTCGGCGACGGCACCCATGCCGACCCGTCGAACCCGCTCCTCGATCTCGGCGCAGGCTTCGCCGCTGCGCCAACCGAGGTCGAAGATCTCGCCGGCGAACTCTTGGGCGGCGGCCCACTCGGGCGACGCCAGCGCAGCGTCGAACGCAGCCATGTCGGTGAACCACATGGAGGTGAACCCGTCGAATCCGGGCGGGCCTTCGATGGCGCCGTCGTTCGTCGTGGTGATGATCACGAGGTTCTGCACGTACCGCGTGAGGCCAGCCACCGTCAGCTCGAGCTGCCCGAGATCGTGGTGCCAACGTCGGTCGGCGTCGTCACGGTCGAGCTCGGGGCGGAACTTCAGGAACGTCGTGTGCTTGATCATCATGCGCGAATCATGTTCGCGGCGTGGGCGTGCGGCCGGAGTCGGAAGTGCGAACGGCCGACCGAGCGGTAGGACGGGGTGCCGTCTCACCGGCTCCTGCGCGTCAAGTGTCGGTCGGCCGAGTGAGAACTCGGCAAACTCGCTTCAGTTTCAGCGCGGGCGCGTCGATGGCCATTCGCGCATGCAGGTCCGGCCATCGGCTTCGAGCTGCCGCTGATTTCAACCGCTCGCCGGGTTGTGGTCCCCGGCGAGCGGTTGTGCGTTCAGCCCCGGATGGCAAGTGTCGGTTCAGTTCAAACGCAGGATCAGGTATAGGCAGAGCACGGCTGGCATGGCGATTGCGCCGATCGCTTCGCAGCGATGTCTCAGCCGCCGGAGGTCTGGTGTCGCCGTCGTGGAACTCGGCCGAGCCCCGCGCCGGCCTGCTGATGTCGACGCCTGTTCGGTAGATCGTCGCGGCGCTGCGGCTTGCATCTCCGTCCGGCTGCGAAGCGTCGGTGGCATGAACAGCGGAGCGCCCACCTCTCCAAAATCGATCGGAGCCGCTCGGCCGTTACGACGGATGGCCGAATTGACGACAGAAAGAAGTTCCGACCACGCCAGGTGCCGCCTCGGTTCCCGAACCAACGATCAGTAGCCGGCAGCACCGACAGGACCGGAGACAGACCGAGCTGTCAGGCCGGCCGCTTACGCTGCAGCGGCCTGACTCTGCTTCTGGTTCCTGCGGAGCCCTACCTGCCACAACGCCATCGCCACTCCTCCAGCGGGGATCATCAAGAGCCAGGTGAGGATCCGGTACACGAGCACGCCGGCGGTGACCTCGTTGACGTACGCCTGACCCGAGATCGCCGTGAGCATGCCGATGTAGGCGACCTCGCTGACGCCGACTCCTCCTGGCATGAGCGGGATCACCGTGAGCCCGCGCACGATGGCCCACACGCAGAAGATCGCGACCCACGACAGGACCGATTCCGGCACGCCGACGAAGCGGATCGACATGACGAACAACGCGACCCGCACGAATGTGACGAACGTGATCGCGGCCAACGATTTGTGCCACGAGCCGCGCAGCAGGGCCACCGCCTCGGTGCGGTGGATCACGAGCCGGTCGGCGAGCGACCTGTCAGGCGCACGCCTGCGCAGCAGCCTCATCGTGGGACGCCATATGCGGTCGAGCAATCGCCCCGCGGCCGCTGTGCGTTTCTCGGATCCGAGCACGACTCCGGCGATGACGAGGAAGATGGCAAGGATCACGGCTGCCGTGACGATGGTGTTCATCACACCGTCGAGCGGGATGTCGGCGACGACGACGCCCAGCCCGGCGATCGCCGGCAGGACGAGCTTGGAGGCGATGTTGAACATGCTCGCCGCCGCCACCGCCGTGGCCGCAGCCGACGTGGACTGGCCCCACGACCGGAACATGCGGAAGATGAAGGGCACATCTGAAGGCCCCGGCACGACGGAGCCGACAGCCGTCGGCCCCAGCCAGGCCAGCGTGCCACGGCGCGCCGGCATGCCGCGCACGAACGAGGCCATCAAGAGTCCCTCCGCCCAACAGAGGATGACGGTGCCTCCGATCAGCGACAGACGCTCGGCGTCGTCCAGGGAGCCGATCGCGTCGACGATCTCGTCGAAGTCAAGGTCGTCGAACGTGGCGACCAGCAGCACCCCGGCGACCCCGATTCCGATCGCCATCACGAGCACGCGGATCAGGACCTTCCGCAAAGACTGCTTGCGGGTCGGCGGCGTCACCGCTCCATCGCCATCGTGGGGATCATCGACGCCGCTGTCGATGTCGGAGATCCCCGGATCGTCCCCCGGGCCGTGGTCGCTCACACCGCCACCAACCTCGTCGATCAGCCGGCGAGCGCCGCCGCCGCACGCACGACGACCTCGACCGCGTTGGCCTCGACGGTGCCGTGGACGGAAGGATCAGGGATCTCCTGCTGCGTGCGATTGAGGAGCACGCCGGCCACCATGCCCGCCCGCCAACCGTTCACGGCGCACTGCGTGAAGAGCGTGGCGCTCTCCATCTCGTAGTTGAGCACGTGCAGCGCGGCCCACTCCTCGCGACTTCCCCGGAGCGAGCGCCGGACGAAACCCGACACGGTGTCGTACCGCTCCTGTCCAGGATAAAAAGTGTCCGAGGCGACCGTCACGCCGACGTGCGTGGTGAGTTCTGCTTCGCGGGCGGCGTTGACGAGTGCGCTCACACAGTCGAAGTGCGCGACCGCGGGATACTCGAGCGGCGCGAAGTGAAGGCTCGCACCATCCATCCTGACCGAGCCGGTGGTGACGATCACGTCACCGACGGCGATGTCAGGGTGGATCGCGCCGGTCGTTCCTACTCGAAGAAACGTGCGTACCCCGAGTTGCGCCAGCTCCTCGACAGCGATCGACGTCGACGGGCCGCCGATGCCCGTCGAGCACACCACGATCGGCACGTCACCCACGCGTCCGAGGTAGCTCGTGAACTCGCGGTTGGAGGCGAGCGACGATGGTCCGGTGAAGTGGCCGGCGATCTTCGGCACGCGCGCGGGATCGCCGGGCAGGATGGCGAGCGTCGCACCGCACAACTGATCCCGCGTCAGGCCGAGATGGAACACGTCGGACATTGCGGCAAACCGTATCCCACGCATCGAAAGCGGCCGCTGGCGGTCATTACCGTCGGTGGGATGGGAACCCGCGCCGGTCGCCACGCGATAAAAACCCCTCCGCACCATTCACCGTGGTCCGCTCTTCTCGGTGTCTGGCGCGAGGCCGATCAGATCGAGGTGTTCGAATCGGCGTGGAACTGGGACCACTTCTATCCCTTGGCGCCGCCATACGACGGACCCAACCTCGAGGGTTGGACGATGCTGGCGGCGCTCGCCCAGGCGACCTCCCGTCTACGGCTCGGCGCGATGGTCAACGGCATGCACCACCG
>DASQTR010000593.1:0-3044 GCA_035641795.1 Ilumatobacter sp. | reverse complement strand
GAGGTACTCGCGCTGGATGTCGAGCGCCGACACCTCGCGCCCGTTGGCGAGTCGCACGAGCCGGCGGCAGGTGATGTCGTGGCTGATCTCACGGATCGCCCTGATGGGGTTCTCGAGTGTCATGTCGCGCAGCACGACGTTCTGGTCCTCCAGCATCCGCAACATGCAGGCAGCGGCGCCGACCTTGAGGAACGTGGCGTACTCGCTCATGTTCGAGTCGCCGACGATCACGTGCAGGCGCCTGTACTTCTCGGCATCGGCATGCGGCTCGTCACGCGTGTTGATGATCGGCCTGCTGCGCGTCGTGGCGGAGCTGACGCCTTCCCAGATGTGCTCTGCGCGTTGAGCGATCGAGTACGTGGCGCCGCGGGCGGTCTGCAGCACCTTGCCGGCACCGGCGTAGATCTGGCGGCTGACGAAGAACGGGATCAGCACCTCGGCGTAGGCGGCGACGTCGTCGGAGCGGTTGGTGAGGAAGTTCTCGTGACAGCCGTAACTGTTGCCGGCCGAGTCGGTGTTGTTCTTGAAGAGGTAGATCGTGCCGCGGATCGACTCCTCGGCGAGGCGCTGCTCGGCTGACTCGACGAGTGACTCCAGGATCCGCTCCCCCGCCTTGTCGTGCACCACGAGGTCGTAGAGCGAGTC
Organism: Ilumatobacter sp.; assembly: GCA_035641795.1. GTDB lineage: Bacteria > Actinomycetota > Acidimicrobiia > Acidimicrobiales > Ilumatobacteraceae > Ilumatobacter. The sequence goes on along the minus strand of DASQTR010000593.1, from coordinate 2,399 downwards.
GCACTCGGGCGTGGCGTACTCGGGGTGGGAGCCGACGTCGAGGTAGAGGCGGGCACCGTTCTGGAGGAACACGTTGGAGGAGCGACCCCACGAGACGACTCGGCGGAACAGGTACCGGGCGACCTCGTCGGGACTCAAGCGGCGTTGCCCGCGCAGTGTGCACGTGACCCCGAACTCGCTCTCGATCCCGAAGATCCGGCGATCCATGCGCGAACCGTAACAGCCGCAATGCCGTTTGGGACGGGCATCTGCGGGTCTCACCCAACCTTGATTCGTCCAGTCAGCCGCCAAAGGCCTCCAACGCCGTGAGCTTGACGAGCGCGACCACCAACAGCCAGGCACCCGCCCACGCCAGGACAAATGGCCGTGCACGCAGGATCCACAGCGTTGCCAGCAGCAATACGCCGATCGTCAGGTCGTGAACGGCGATCACCCACGCTACCCATCGACCGCTCATCGTCGGAACCGCACGTCCGACGAGGCTCCGCTCGAGCAGTCCCGTGAACTCGGATGGCTCGAACACAGCGACGATCGCGTTGACCACGAACACGCCCGCCAAACCGGCGATCAGCAGGAGCTCCAGCGGCTGAAACTGAGGCTGGAGCGGTCGCGCCGGCTGCCCGCTCGTCGACGCCATCTCGTTGCTCGTCGCGTGCGCCCGGTACGCGCGGCTTGGAGTTCGAGAGCGCGGATGAACAGCCATCGCATTGACCAGTACGCCGCTGTTCAACCGTTGGTTCGCGGCCACACTTGGGCGCGCGTTATATCCGCTTACCGCCGCCGGTGTTCCCCGACGGCGTGTCCCGTGAAGCGGACCGGACCGCCTGGTGGTGTCTGGGCGACCACGGCGACGTCGTCTGGCTCGACCACGGCTATCACCGGGTAGCCGCCGGTCGTCGGGTGGTCGGCGAGCAGCATCACCGGGTCACTGTCGGGAGGAACCTGCACCGCGCCCCGCACCAAACCTTCGCTCGGGAGGTCGCGCCTGATCCGTCGCACCAGGCGGACCCCTGACAGTCGCACACCGACGCGGCTCGACTCCGTCACCGTCCACGCCCCGGCGACGAAACGCTCGAAGCTCACCGGCTCGAACCAGTCGAGCCGTGGTCCGGTAGTGACCCTGACGACGTCGCGTGACCTTGTCCGTGGAGCCTGGTCGACGGCGAGCTGCGACTCCGGTTCGGGACCGATCGGCAGCACGTGATCGGCGGCCAGCGGCGGCGGCCCGAGTCCGGACAGCGTGTCGCTCGACCGTGATCCCAGCACCGCCGGCACGTCGATCCCACCGCGCACCGCGACGTAGTGCCAGAGGCGTGACCGGTCACCGGGGAGCCGGTAGGTCTCGCCGGCGCCGACCGAGATCGGCGCCAACTCCGACGATGTCGCGACCAACGCCGCTCCCGTGAAGCGCAGCACGAGGCCACCGCAGGTCTCGATCACGGCGGCTTCGTCAGGGTTGCCGACCAGCCGGTTGGTGAGCGATGCGAGGCGGCGGTCGACGGCACCCGATGGCGAGACGCCGAGATGGGCATACCCCGTTCGGCCGCGGTCCTGGATCGTGCTGGCGATCCCGGGAGCGATGACCTCGATCGCCGCGCTCACGATGCGACGAACCTCACGTGGGTGCCGGGCTCGAGCAGCGCCGGCGGCGAACGGTCGGGATCGAACATCACGCTGACCGTGGTCCCGAGCAGGAGCCAACCACCCGGCGACGGACGCGGGTACACGGCGGTGTACTCGGCGGCGATCGCGACCGAACCGCCCGGCACGCGTGTGCGCGGCGTCGCACGGCGGGGCAGGTGCAGACGGTGGTCGAGCCCGCGGAGGTACCCGAACCCGGGAGCGAAACCACAGAACGCGACGACGTAGTCGCCCGCGCTATGAAGCGCGACGACGTCATCGACCTCCAGCCCTGCGCTCCCCGCCACGAACCCGAGGTCCTCGCCGTCGTACCGGACCGGCACCTCGATGGGCACCCTCGACGCGGCTGCATCGGTATCCACGGCCCGCACCGAGGCGAGCCGCTCGCGCACCCGCGCGAGGGCGCCGGCGTCGGCACACGCGACGAGCACCGTCTCAGCCGCGGGCACCACTTCCGCCACGCCTGGGAACGACATCCGGCGCAGGCCCGCCGCCCAGTCCGCGGGTTCGGCGTCGAGATCCTCGATCAGAATCGCACGCGGCCCCATCGGCAGCACGCGCACGGTCTCACCCGATGAAGCTGCAGATGCCGACGCCGGCGTCGCCGAGCGCCGCCCGTACGGCGCGGGCGAGCGCGACTGCGCCGGGTGTGTCGCCATGGATGCAGATCGAGCGGGCCTCGACCTTGACCGCCGTGCCGTCCACGGCGGTGACGCTGTGCTCTGTGGCGATCGCCACCGCTCGCGCCGCAACCGCGG
>DASQTR010000592.1:0-10091 GCA_035641795.1 Ilumatobacter sp. | reverse complement strand
ATGGGCGCGCCGGAAGGCTTCATCGACGTCGTCGCCGTTCTCGACCCGATCGCCGGCGACGACTCCGACACGCCCGCCGCCTGGCACGTCACGTTCGGCGTCGACGACGCCGCCGCTACGGTGAACACCGCCCGCGACCTGGGGGGTGATGTCGTCGTCGGACCGGTCGAGGCACCATGGAGCAGGTTTGCCGTGATCAAGGACCCGCAGGGGGCGACCTTCATTGCCAGCCAGTTCGTCCCCGAGAACAGGGACCTCCAGGCCTGACAGATTTGCACGTCGTCAACTCATCGTGATTCAACCCATGGTGATGCAACGCATGGTGATGCAACTCATGGTGATTTCCCGGCGGGGGAAGATCCGGGGAATGTCGGCCCCGTAAGACAGCCGGCATGACGACAGACAACGACACCTGGTCCACCGATTCCCAGACGGAGGAGCCGGCAATCGGGCCGTGGCTCGAGTTCGACGTGCAACCGTTCATCGACGACTACGGCTGGCTGCAATGGACGGCGATCAACGCCGGCGATGCACCGGCACCGATCGACACACCAGTAGGCCATTACTCGGTCAACGGGCAGGACCGGGTAGAGGTCGTTGCCCTGTTCGAGGAGCTCGGGGCAGGCGAGCGCACCGGTGAGATCGCCGCCAACCTGCTCGAGCTGACGCCGGAGGACGGTGAGTACGCGGTCCGCTGCGCACTCGGGAGCTTCAACTTCCAAGTCGCCTATGTCGTCGAGAACGGCGCCGTGCGCAAGCCCTGACCGCCCCCGTCAGTGGCGCATCCCATGCGCTGCCACGGTGTCATCGGAACTGGTTGGTCAACCATTCCTGCATGTCGCGGTCGGCACGCCGGGCGATCGACGAACCCGCTGCCATCCCGTCGAAGCCGTGCGGCGCGCCCGGGTAGACGTGCAGCTCGACCGGCACACCGGCGTGCCTGAGCCGAGTCGCGTACTCGACGTCTTCGTCGCAGAAGCCGTCGATGGCACCGACCGCGATGAACGTGGGAGGCAAGCCTGCAAGATCAGTGGCGCGCGCCGGCGCGGCATAGACCGGTACATCGGGGCGGCCCTTGCCTGTGCCGACGTACGAGGTCCAGCCGAAGTGGTTGGCGGGCGGCGGCCAGATCGGGTCGATCCAGCCGCTCGATGGCGTGACCTGCCGGTCGTCGATCATCGGATAGATGAGGAGCTGGAACGCGACCGGTAGCTCATCTCGGTCGCGTGCCAGCAACGACAGTGCCGCCGCGAGGCCGCCTCCGGCGCTCGCGCCACCGAGTCCGATCCGGCCCGTGTCGATACCGAGCTCGGCGGCGTGCGCATGGACCCACGCCAGGCCCGCATAGCAATCGTCGAGCGGCAGCGGGTACGGGTGCTCCGGTGCGAGCCGGTACTCGACCGACACACCGACGCACTCCAAGCCCGGGCACCACCGATCGAAGCGCAGGTCGTCTCCGAGATTGCTCCCGAGCACGTAGCCGCCACCGTGCATCCAGTAGACGCACGGCAACTGTCCTTCGAACCCGGCCGGGCGGTGAACGCGGACCGCTACACCGGTGGCATCGTCGATCACGTGGTCGCTACGGGCGACGTCGTCGGACAACGGCTCCACCGGCCGCTCTGCCATGACGCCACGGACGCTCTCGAGGTTGTCGAGCGTCAACCCGCCGAGCAGCGCCCCCAGATCGATCGGCAACGCGTCGAGCATCGCTGCCAGCTCGCGATCGATCAACGGCCGCACGTCGACGCTCGGAGTCATCGCTGGCGATGCTGGCAGGGTCGTGACGTCGACAGCGACTCGGCGTGTTTCTTTGTTGGAGTGTCGGCGACGGCGGCCCGCTGCCGAGATCGCCGGCGCTGATCAGGTCACCGCAGGTCGAAGCGGTCGAGCCTCATGACCTTGTCCCAAGCGGCCACGAAGTCATGTATGAACTTGTCCTTGGCGTCGTCGGCGGCGTAGACCTCGGCGAGGCCCCGGAGCACCGAGTTCGAGCCGAAGACGAGATCGACTGCGGTTGCGGTGCGCTTGACCTCGCCCGTACCGCGATCACGGCCCTCGTAGACGTTTTCGGCCGAGGTCGACGGCTTCCACTCGATGCCCATATCGAGCAGGTTGACGAAGAAGTCGTTGGACAAGGTTCCTGGCCGGTCGGTGAAGACCCCGTGCTTGCTACCGCCGTGATTGGTCTCCAACGTCCGCATGCCGCCGACCAGCACGGTCATCTCGGGTGCTGTGAGCGTCAGCAGGTTCGCGCGGTCGAGCAGGCGGTGTTCGGGCGGCAACTTGTCACCGCTCTGGAAGTAGTTGCGGAAGCCGTCGCCGGTTGGCTCGAGCACCGAGAACGTCTCGACGTCGGTCTGCTCCTGCGAGGCGTCGGTGCGCCCGGGCGCGAAGGGGACGGTGACGTCGTAGCCGGCATTCTTCGCCGCCTGCTCGACAGCCGCGCAACCCCCCAGGACGATGAGGTCCGCCAGCGACACACGGGTGTCCCCCGACTGCGAGTCGTTGAACTCCTGTTGCACGCGCTCGAGTGTCTGCAGCGCCCCGGCCAGTTCGGCGGGCTCGTTGACCTCCCAGTCCTTCTGCGGCGCCAGTCGCAGCCGCGCCCCGTTGGCGCCACCGCGCTTGTCGGTGCCGCGGAAGCTCGCCGCCGCCGCCCAGGCGGTGGAGACCAACTGCGAGACCGACAAACCGGAGTCGAGCAGCTTGGCCTTGAGGGCGGTGATGTCGGCGTCGCCGATCAACTGGTGATCGACCGCCGGCACAGGGTCCTGCCAGAGTTGCGGCTCGGCCACCCACGGCCCCAGGTAGCGCGAGAGCGGCCCCATGTCGCGGTGCAGCAGCTTGTACCACGATTTTGCGAACGCGTCGGCCAGTTCATCGAGGTTCTCGTGGAATCGCTTCGTGATCGGCCCGTAGATCGGATCGACCCGCAACGCCAGGTCGGTGGTGAGCATCATCGGCGCGTGGCGCTTCGACGGGTCGTGAGCATCCGGCACGGTGCCTTCCGCCTCCGGGTTCTTGGGCTTCCACTGGTTCGCTCCGGCGGGACTCTTGGTCAGCTCCCACTCGTAGTTGTAGAGGTTGTCGAGGTACCCGTTGTCCCACTTCGTCGGCTCGTTCGTCCACGCCCCTTCGAGCCCGCTGGTCAGCGTGTGGGCGCCCTTTCCGCTCTCGTAGCTGTTGATCCAACCGAGGCCCTGGTGCTCGACCGGGCAGCCCTCCGGCTCGGGTCCGACGTACTCGGGGCCGACGGCGCCGTGGCACTTGCCGAACGTGTGCCCGCCGACGATCAGCGCCACCGTCTCCTCGTCGTTCATCGCCATGCGGGCAAACGTCTCGCGGATGTCCCTGGCGGCGGCGAGCGGGTCGGGGTTGCCGTTCGGGCCTTCAGGGTTGACGTATATCAGGCCCATCTGCACGGCACCGAGCGGGTTGGACAGCTCGCGCTCGCCGCTGTACCGCTCGTCGCCGAGCCATGTGTCTTCGGGTCCCCAGAAGATCTGCTCGGGCTCCCAGACGTCGGGCCGGCCGAAGCCGAAGCCGAACGTCTTGAACCCCATCGTCTCCATCGCCACGTTGCCCGTCAGCACGAGCAGATCCGCCCACGAGATCTTCTGGCCGTACTTCTGCTTGATCGGCCACAGTAGGCGCCGCGCCTTGTCGAGGCTGGCGTTGTCGGGCCAGCTGTTGAGCGGTGCGAAGCGCTGCGCGCCCTGGCCACCGCCGCCGCGGCCGTCTGCGATTCGGTACGTGCCGGCGGCGTGCCATGTCATGCGGATGAAGAGCGGGCCGTAGTGCCCGTAGTCGGCCGGCCACCAGTCCTGCGAGTCGGTCATGAGATTGACGAGGTCCTGCCTCAGCGCATCGACGTCGAGCGTTGCGAACTCCGCGGCATAGTCGAAGTCGTCGCCCAACGGGTTCGCCGCTGGGTGGTGTTGATGAAGCACCTGGAGGTCCAGCTGGTCGGGCCACCAGTCGTGGTTGCTCCTCGGCCTTGTCGTCGCCTTGGGGGTCGGCGAGGGGATTGCTGGGTTCTCGCTTTCGCTGCCGTTGTCGTTGTCAGACACGTCGGTCCTTCTCCTGTTTCGATATGTGCTTCTGGTTGCCGGCCGCATGCGACCGTGGTTGTACGGAATCCTCGGCTCGGGAGCTCAGGTCGAATCGGCAGCGAGGCACGCGGGGCATCGGCCCCAGTAGACCACCTCCGCCTCGTCGATCTCGAAACCCGCATCGTCGGAAGCGGTGAGGCAAGGGGCGTCGCCGACTGCACAGTCGACGTCGACCAGGCTGCCGCAGTTGCGGCACGCCAGGTGATGGTGGTTGTCACCCACCCGTAGCTCGTAACGAGCCGCCGAGCCCGCCGGCTGGATGCGCCGGAGCAGACCTTCGTCGGCCAACGAGCCGACGGCGTCGTACACCGCCCGGCGCGAGATCGCCCCGATGTCGGACCTGACGATCTCGACCGCGTCCTCGGCCGTGAGATGCGGTCGACTCGAGACCGCACGTATCACGGCCAGCCGTTGCGCGGTGACGCGGTACCCGTGCTGCCGGAGGAGTTCAGCCGGCTCGGATCCCATATCTGCATTATGTGCAAGCTTCGTCAGCGTGTAAAGCCCGCACCCGTCAAATCCGCGCAACTATTCCTGGCAACGTCAGTCGTCGTTCAAGACGGCGATCGCGCTGATCTCGATGAGGTAATCGGGCGACGTCATCTTGGTCACCTCGACCATCGTCGAGGCCGGCAGCGGCTCGTTGAAGTACTGCCGACGGATCTCGTGGATCGACGCGAAGTGCTCCATGTTGCGGACGTAGACATCGACGCGGCAGATGTCGTCGAGCGTGCCGCCCGCGGCCGCCATCGCCGCGCGCAGGTTCTCGCACACCTGGCGTGTCTGCTCGGTGATGTCGCCGATACCTGCGACGGTCCCATCGGGGCGCTTGGCGACCATGCCCGACACGAAGACGATCGTCCCCTTGGCGGCGATCGTCGTGGCGTGGGAGAACACCCCGCTCGGCTGAGCCAGCGCGGTGCTCACGATCTGGCGCTTGGTCATGGTGCGTTACCTCCGTACTCGCAGGTTCTCGGTGTACTCAGCAGCCGACCACGGCGTCGAACGCTGTTGCGGCACGGACTGGCCCGACGCACGCGACCCTCGTCAGATGGCGAGCGCCGCGCGGCGCCCGTCGAGGATCGCCGCCGCCGCCGTTCGTGGAGCGAGACAGTCACCGATCGCTGTATGGGCGATCCCCCGTCGGAGGAGTTCCTGCGAGAGGCTCGTGCGGGCGACCGGTGTCCCGGCTACGACGAGCCAGTCGAAGGGGCGCTCGGACCTGGTACCGGTCAGTGTCGAACGCAATGTCGCCGAGTCGCCGCTCCACTCGACGACGGCGGTGTGCGGTGACAGCTCACCCCCGGCGAGGGCGAACCGGCGTCGAGCCGGAACATCGGCGGCGCTGTGATACAGGGCGCTCGCAACGGCGGAGGCCGCTGTCGCGATCGTGACGTTGCAGCCGCGCTCCTGGAGGTACATCGCGGTGCCGATCCCCCGCCAGTCGTCGACGTCGTCGAGCACCAGCACGCGTCCGGCGACATCGGCGGCACCGGCAAGCGCCTCTTGGGCGGTCGTCGCATGCCCGAGCTCGAGTCCTCGCAGCACGTCGGCGAGTCGTAACGCGCGCTGGAAGCCCGCTGTGGGCGGTGCCGCACCAGTTGCGACGATGACGTGGTCGGCGCGCTCGCCGAGCACGTCATCCGGCTCCAGCAGTTGTCCGCAACGGATCTCGACGCCCAGCCGGACGAGCTCGTCCCCGCACCACGCGATGTGGTCGAGCACCTGCGACCTTGACGGCTGGCGGCCGGCGAGACGCCATTGTCCGCCCAGCTCGGGGGTCGCCTCGACCAGCATGACATCGTGCCCGCGCTCGGCGCTCACGCGCGCTGCCTCGAGACCCCCCGGGCCACCACCTATGACGACCAGTCGGGCCGGCTCGGTGGTGGCGACGAACCGGTCGCCGCCCCATTGCCACTCGCGGCCGACGGACGGGTTGACCAGGCAGGAGATCCAATAGTCGCGCGACCGGCGACCCCAGCAGAGCTGATTGCACGAGATGCACGGGCGAACTCGCTCCGGGTGCCCGGCGCGCGCCTTGGCGACGAGGTGCGGGTCGGCGATCTGACCGCGCACGATCGACACCATGTCGGCATGCCCGGAGGCGATCACGGCCTCGGCGTCGGCGGGCGTGCGGATGTGACTCTCGGCCTGCACGACGGCGTTGCGGACGACCTCCTTCAGCACGGCCGCCGCCGATTCGCCCAGACGGGCGGGGTACAGCGACGTGGGCATCAGCGAGTAGAAGTCGAAGTAGCTGCCCGTCCCGCACGTGACGTAGTCCATGAGCGCACGCTCGTCGTGCCAGGCGACGACCTCCTGCAGCCCAGCTGCGGAGAGCGAGCCGTCGGAGTCGGCGTCGAGATTGACGGCGATGCCGACGACGAAGTCGTCGCCGCAGGCCTCCCTGATGCCTTGCAGCACGGCGGCCGAGAAACGCACGCGGTTGGTGAGAGAACCGCCCCACCGGTCGGTGCGCCTGTTCGACCAGGGCGTCCAGAACTGGTCGACGAGCGCGTGATAGGCGGCGAACAGTTCGATCCCGTCGAACCCACTCGCCCGCGCCCGAACCGCAGCGCGGACGAACGCACCCACGATTTCGCCGATCTCGTTCTCCGTCATCGCGTGGCTGCCGTCGGCGTCGTGCATCGACGGGAGCCCTGACGGCGACCAGTTCTCGCGGAACGAGTTGGCGGCGTCACCGTGCTGGCCCACGTGGTAGAGCTGTTGGATCATCACCACCCCGCCCTCACCGGCCGCCGCTTCGTGGCACGCGTCGGTGAGGCGACGAAAATGGGGTATCACGGCGTCGTCGTCGGGCAGGAAGTTGCCCCGCGTCAGGACCGCCGTGGGATGCACGGGCACGGGCTCGACGACGATCATCCCGGCTCCGCCCAATGCCCGTTCCCGGTAGTAGGCGATGTGTCGCTCCGACGGCAACCCGCCCTCGCCCATGTTCGTTGTGTGGGCGCCGAGGTTGATCCGGCAACGCAGCGTTCGATGGCGAAGCGTCAACGGCGCGAACACGTGCGGGAAATCCACTGACGGCGAGTTCTAGCGCACCTGTCCGTTGCTGCGTCAGCCCGACGTTGCGGTACAAGCGCAGTGCAAGCGCTTCGCAAGCGATCTCGCACATGGTGGGGATGGCAACAACGCCATCACACAACGCCATCACACAAGGAGCAAGTCATGCGAATTCGAACCATCATCGCCACCCTGTCGGTCGCCGCTGCGGCGCTCGTCGGGGTCAGCGAACCGGCGCACGCCGCCAAGCCAGTGCTGCAGCAGATCGGCAGGGGCACGTGGACCACAGACGGCGCAGGCGCTACGTTCAACGGCGAGACGGCGGGCGTGCCGGTGGCCGGCACGACGACCGGCTTCATCGCGCCGGACGACGGCAGCAATCCGCCGTGGCCCGGCTGTGAGCCGGGATCGGGCTCGATCACGACCACCGCGAACAACCAGTCCCTCACCCTGGAGTTGTGGGGCAGCATCTGCACAGCCGTGCATCCGGACGCCCGACTCGTGTTCATCGGCTGGTACCGCGTCACGCACTTCGACGCCAAGGGTCGCCGCGTGGCCGATGGCGTCGGCGGCATCGACGTGCGGAGCTTCGGTGACGGCACCATCCAATGGATGTTGTCGGGCGACCTCTACTGATACGCAGCACTCAACAGCTGACACGCCGAGCTGTCGGCGACGAGCGCACGATCGAGCGAATGCTCATCGTGCGCTCGCGCGCATGCGGCGCTCACTCCGCCGGGGCCTCGTCTATCGACCAGGTGGATTGGGTAGTTGCCCGCACCCCACTGACCTGGAGGCGACGACATGGCTTCTCAGACGAAGACGACCACGGATCACGACGAGATCCGACGCTGGGTGGAGCAGCACGACGGAAAGCCGGCCACTGTCCAAGGCACGGGCGAACCGGCGGGCGTCCTGCGCATCGACTTCCCCGGCGGCGCCGGCGAGGACCGCTTACGACATATCGATTGGGATACCTGGTTCGAAAAGTTCGACTCAGAGAAGCTGGCGTTCCTCTACCAGGAGCGCAAGGCCAGCGGCGAAGACTCCACGTTCTTCAAGGTCGTGTCGCGGGACTGACCGAAGGCCTCTCATGGCGCCGGCGACGCGACTCAACTGCGGTCGCGGCGGCCGGCCCTGCGAGGTGCGATTGACGTGACGGCTGACGAGGGAAGCGGTGAAGAAGCCGACGACCAGATCGGGGTTGTCGTCGTCACGATGAACCGGTGCGACGAATTGTCGCGAACGCTCTCCAAGATCGAGCAGCTCGCTGAGGTGAGCAAAGTCGTCGTGGTCGACAATGGTTCGAGCGACGGCACCGCCGTGATGGTTCGAACGGAACATCCAAACGTCGATCTCATCAGCCTCCCCCGGAACATCGGCGCCGCCGCGCGCAACATCGGAGTTCGACATCTGGCGACGCCGTTCGTCGCCTTTCTCGACGACGATACGTGGCCCGAGCCCGGCGCATTGAGTGTCGCGTCGCGGGTGCTGTCGTCCCACCCACAGGTTGCGATCGTGACCGGACACATACTGATCGGCACCGACGGGGCGGACGATCCGACATGTGTCCTGATGTCGAAGAGCCCGATCGCGACGCCCGCATCGCTGCCTGGCCGAGCAGTTATCGGGTTCGTCGCCGGCGCCTCGGTTGTCCGCAAGGATCCCTTCATCGGTGCCGGTGGATTCGCCCGGCGGGCCGGGATCGGGGGTGAGGAAGAGTTGCTCGCCTACGACCTTCTGGACGACGGCTGGATGATCCTCTATGTGCCGGAGATGGTGATCCGCCACTATCCATCGCCGTGCCGCGATCACCGCGCACGGGCGCGAGTCGTGGCCCGCAACCGCATGCGCGTCGCGTGGATGCGCCGACCATGGTCAAAGGCGATTCACATAACCATCGGCGAGTACAGGAACCGGGACCGATTCGAGCCAGCGCTTCCACTGCGGGATCTTGCGCTGCTGATCCCGGCGCTCACGCGCCGTCGCCGCCTCGGCGACTCCGCCGAACGGCTCGTCGGCCAGGTGGAAGGCCACGGCTTGGCACGGTTGCTCGTGGGCGGCGAAGGGTAGGTGGACGCATGACACGATCGCCTCACGAGGCCACCCCTAGCAATAACAAACCCGGGGACGACCCGGCCGATTCGGCCACGTCCGACGACACGCCGTCCGACGACATGGCGCGCGCCGATTTCGCCAATGGCGAGCGCCCGGAACAACCCGTGTCTCGGGAGCACGCTGAACACGACCGGCGGCGCACGACCGACTCCGACGACTGAGCTGGAGCGATTCGAAAGAGCCGAACGGCCCCCTGAAACCGGTCCGCGGTTGGACCGCGGACCGTTGCTCCAGTGGTTAGTTGTTGCCGTCGCCCCGCATCGGCTGCGACGAGCTGGTCGCCTGCGTCGTCTCGCTCACTGCCTCGCGGGTCGTCGAGGCGACTTCTGATGCGCTGTCACTCGCGGCTTGCTTGATCTCCTGCGCCGCGTGCGTAGCAGGCTCCTTGAGATGCTCAGCGGCTTCCTTCGCGGAATCAACGAGTTGCTGCTTGGCCGGCTCGAGGGTGTCCATCACCGATGCAGCGGCCCGCTTCTCCGGTTCCGTGGGCGGGAAGATCGCGGCGGCGAGGAATCCGAGCCCGAACGCCACCGCGCCTGCCGCCAGCGGTGCGCCCTGCGTCTTCTCGACGACGGCTTCCGGAGCTCGCTTTACGGCGCCGACTCCTTCGTCACCGAGATCCGATACGCGGTGCTCGACGTTGTAGGCGGTACCCATCACCCGCTCACGGATCGAGTTCACCGAGTTGCTGATGCGGTTCTTCTGGCGCTGCGCAACACGACCGGGGCTCAGTCGGTCCTCGATGGCGTCGATAGTCGCGCCCATGTCTGACCGCGTGTACTCGATGTCACGCCTCAACTCTTCTGTGCTTTGGCCCATTGCACGTCCTCCTTC
>DASQTR010000591.1:0-3578 GCA_035641795.1 Ilumatobacter sp. | reverse complement strand
CACCTCGTCGTCGACCCGAACAGCAACTCCGGCGAGTAGCGCTTCTACCTGATCTGGACGCGCGCGGCGCGCTCGGCAGCCTCCGCCCGCACCTGTTGGAAGAAGTCGTTGCCCTTGTCGTCGACGACGATGAACGCCGGGAAGTCGACGACGTCGATCTTCCACACCGCCTCCATGCCCAGCTCCGGGTACTCGAGCACCTCCACATGAGTGATGTTGTCGCGTGCCAACCGCGCCGCTGGCCCGCCGATCGATCCGAGATAGAACCCGCCGTGCTCGCGACACGCGTCGGTCACGGCCTTGGAACGGTTGCCCTTGGCGAGCATCACGTACGATCCGCCGGCCTCCTGGAACTGGTCGACGTAGGCGTCCATCCGACCGGCAGTTGTGGGGCCGAAGGCGCCCGAGGCGTAGCCCTCCGGCGTCTTCGCCGGACCGGCGTAGTACACGCAGTGATCCTGCATGTACTGCGGCATCGGCTCGCCGGCGTCGAGCCGCTCTTTGATCGTGGCGTGGGCGATGTCGCGGGCGACGACCATGGGCCCGGTGAGCATCACACGCGTGCGAACAGGATGCCGTGACAGCTCGGCCCGGATCTCGCTCATCGGCCGGTTGAGGTCGATGCGGACAACGTCGCTGCCCTCGAGATCGTCCTCGGTCGTATCGGGCAGGAAGCGCGCCGGGTCACGCTCGAGCTGCTCGAGGAAGACCCCTTCGGCGGTGATCTTGCCCAACGCCTGGCGGTCGGCCGAGCACGACACGGCGATCGCAACCGGACAGCTCGCCCCGTGCCGCGGCAGGCGGACGATGCGAACGTCGTGGCAGAAGTACTTGCCGCCGAACTGGGCGCCGATCCCCGTGGTCTGTGCGAGTCGCAGCACCTCCTGCTCCAGCTCGATGTCGCGGAAGCCGGTGCCGCGCCGTGAGCCCTCGGTGGGGAGGCCGTCGAGGTATCTGGCCGACGCCAGCTTGGCGGTCTCGAGCGCGTGCTCGGCCGACGTTCCGCCGATCGCGATCGCGAGGTGGTACGGCGGGCATGCGGCGGTACCGAGGGTCTGGATCTTGTCGAAGATCCATGGCAACAGCGTCGACTTGTTGAGCAGTGCCTTGGTCTCCTGGAACAGGTAGCTCTTGTTGGCGCTGCCCCCGCCTTTGGCCATGAAGAGGAACTTGTACTCGGCGCCGTCGGTGGCGGCGATCTTGATCTCGGCCGGCAGGTTGGTGCCGGTGTTGACCTCGTCGTACATGGTGAGCGGTGCCATCTGGCTGTAGCGCAGGTTCGAGGTGAGGTACGTGTCTTGCACGCCCTGCGCGATCGCAGCCTCGTCACCGCCACCGGTGAACACGAACTGACCCTTCTTGCCCTTCACGATCGCCGTTCCGGTGTCCTGGCACATCGGCAGCACACCGCCCGCGGCGATTGCCGCATTCTTGAGCAGGTCGAGGGCGACGAAGCGGTCGTTGGCGCTCGCTGCCGGGTCGTCGAGAATGCGCGCCAGCTGCTGCAGGTGGCCGGGTCGGAGAAAGTGGGCGATGTCGTGCATGGCCTCGGCAGTGAGGCGGCGGATCGCGTCGGGGTCCACCTTGAGGAACGTGCCTTCCGCGGTCTCGAACGTCGACACGCCGTCGGTGTTCAGCAGCCGGTACGGCGTCGCGTCGGGACCGAGCGGCAACAACTCCGTGTATCGGAAATCGCCGTCGTTGGGGTCCACGCGAATCAACATAGGGCGGCGGCCCTCAGACGGGTGGTGTGGCGAAGAACGTCGGGTGGTAGCGGCTCAGGTCGAGCGCACCGAACACGTTGTTGGAGAGACCGATCAGTAGCGAGCCGTCGCCGCCGCGGTAAGGCAGTACCGACGCGAAATAGGTGTTGCAGCCGGCGCACTTCGCCGGCGTGGCGATCGTGCGCACGTTCGTGTACGGGCCCTGCGGCCGGTCCGCCACGTCGATCTCGATCTTCGTCCCGAACCAGTCGCCGACCTTCGTGATCGCGACCCACTTGCCCCCGAGCAGATACATCTGGCTGGCGTTGACGAGGCGGTCCCCGGGAACGATGTTGGCGGCGGCCGCCGGATCGGCGCCCCACGTCGATCCGTTCCAGTACGCGGGCGGCTGGTCGAACTGGCCCTTCGCCACGCGTGCCACCGTCATGCGGTCGGCGCAGTCCCAGTCGTGGACGTAGACGGGCGGGTCGACGAACGGAAAGGCGTCCCAGCCGAACTGGCGATGGCAGTGGGCGAACAGGTACGTGTAGTCGCCGGCCGACTCGACCGAGAACCCGTACAGCGCCGCCGAGGAGTTGAACGCCGGGCGGCGATCGACGATCTGCATGGTCGTCAGGTCGATCGCCACCTTCCACGTGGCGAGCGGCTCGGTGAACGACAGATAGCTCGGACTGTTTTCGCGCATCTCGGCGACGAAGAGATGGAACCGTCCGTCAGCGCCCATGCCGCCCGACAGCGGCCAGAACCAATGCTGGCGGCGTTGCGTGCGGTCAGGGAAGAGATATTCGGCGGGTGCCGCGTAGTTGCCGCTCTGCAGCAACGTGAAACACGTGCCGTCTTGTACGAGCCCAGCCTCGTGGGCGAACATGGCGGTGCCACCCCGGCCGCGGAAGTAGACGTCCTGGAAGAACCAGAGCACTCGGCCGTCGGGCAACGCGAAAGCGCGCTGGTAGTCCGCGCCCGCCAGAGCCTGACCGTCCTCGAAGAAGCGGTTCAGCCCTGACGGGTCGGTCGACGCGGTGCACTCGGGCGGGCGGACGTTGACCGGCGCGGGGAGGGGCGCAGCTCCGGGTGTGCCGAGGAACCATCCCGACACGTCCACGACGAGATCGGCGCCGGCATTCGAGTAGACCCCGACGCCCATCTGGGAGGTCGGCACGATCGCCATCGCGGCGGCGATGTCGGACGAAGCGTTGCCATTGACGGTGCTCGTCGGCGGCCGCTCCTGTCGCGCGGGGTAGGCGGTGAGGAATCCCGGCCGGATGGGGTTGACGATGGTGACATTGAGGGCCAGCGCAGCGGCGTTCGATCCGACGTTGGCGATATCCACGCCGCCCGCCGCCCACACCGGGTCGCCGCCGCGAGTGTCGAGCAATCGGCGCGGCGCCTGCTCCGCGACGAACAGACCGTCGTCGTCGACGGGCGCGCCTGATCCGGTGAACCAGCCCGTGACGTCGACGATGAAGTGTCCGCCGCCGTGCGAGAACACGTCGAGACCGGAGCTGCTCACCGCCACGATCGCACCTGCGGCGCGGGTCTGGCCGCGTCCGTCGGCGTTGATAGTCGACGTCGGTGGGCGTTGCGCGGCGGCCGGGTACACGGTGAAGAAGCCCGAGCCCGGCGATTCGGCCAACGTGACGGTGAGCGCAACAGCGACGGCGTCGGCCGGTACGGAGGGCGGGAGCGCGACGTTGATCGTCTCGCCGGCGGCCATCGGCCGGGCGCGTGGCGGTTCCCGCGTGTCCATCGCTCGCGTCGGCGTGATCGGCACGAACCGGCCTGCGCCCGTCGCCGCCGACTCCAGGAACCAGCCCGTCACGTCGACGATCACCGGAGCGCCGTTCTGAGCGAAGA
>DASQTR010000590.1:0-3117 GCA_035641795.1 Ilumatobacter sp. | reverse complement strand
CCGGCGCTGTCGGTCCGGATGGCGCACCCCTGGCGGCCGCCGGTCTGGTTGTTGTTCGTCGCCGCCGTGAGCTGGCGGGTCCGCCACGTGTCGCCACCGTCGGTCGAGCGTGCGAACAGCACCGGTTCGGCCCCGGCCGTCCCACGGAAGCCGACGTTGCAGACGTAGGCGTTGCCGAAGTGCGGGCTCGACTCGGCGTTGTCGGCCCACAGCTGCTCCTTGTCGCTGAACAGCGCCTCGTTCTGCCGGGTCACGATGACCGGGTCCATCCACGCGTCGTTGTCACCGGCGATTGCCCCGGCGATGTCGTCGGTCCTGGACACAGCGATGGCGCCCGCCCCCGGGAACCCGGCCCGGCCCGGGAAGTTCGTCGCGATGTTTGCGTAGTACAGGCGCTGGCCGTTGTCCCACGAGAAGTCGCCGGCCTCGTCGGGAACGGGGCCGAAGACCACTTCAGGATCACCGTTGGAGACCAGGTCGTTCTCGAAATAGTTGGGCAGCGTGCCGATCGGCCCGGCCGGGTCCGGCACACAACCGGTGTCGGTCGCCGGCGGTTGTCCCGGCGCCAGATCCGGCTGTCCCAGGCAGCTCGGCGCGACACGGGCCGAGTACCCCGTGTAGGTCGGCTGGGTCCAGGTCCTGCCGGCGTCGGTCGAGAACTGGACGCCCGACACGCCGACGCCCGGTGTGAACGGGCAGGTGCGATCGTCCCCGGCGTTGCACGCCTCCAGGTCGATGTTGTCGTTCGCACCTGCGGCCAAGATGTTCGGCTGCACCGGGTTGACGGCGAGCCCCGGCTCGTTCTGCTTGTTCTGCGAGAACAGCTGGTCGTTGCTCCCGACCGTCACTTCCGTCGAGCCCGCCGGCGTGATCGGCACCGCGCCGGCGGGCGCGGCCAGGAGAAGAGCGACGGCCACAGCTGTGGTGACCTCGACAATGCGCCGTATACGCATGACACCCCCCAAGGGTCTGGATGGATGTGCGCCACGCGCCACCGTCGGAGCGATCACCCGCCCGGCCATGCATATCTGCGCGCCGGGTAGCGCTGCACCCGTTTTCAATTTCCCTCTGCCGACCCGCGCCAAACCCGTTCCTGGACGGACCGCGGCGGATCGGCCGCGCAGTGTGGTCTCGAGCTCGCGAAGTCCTGGCCCAAGCATGTCGGTACCGGTCCGCCCATCGGGCCCGATCCGACGGGGTCATCGGGAGAGCATCGCCTCCATCGTGTGCGCGCGTTCGTCGCGATCGCCGAATGGGATCGCCACGAAATCAGTGGCCCCGCACTCCGCGAGACCACCGAGCTCGTTCGTGACGAACTCCGCCGACCCGACGATGCTCACCTGGGAAGGCGCGGCGGCGCGCTGCCTGGCCATGACCTTCCGATAGCCGGCTGCTTCGTGAACAGTTCGAACGCGGTATCGATCTCGGTCGCGACACGTCCGGCGTTGTCGGTGATGGCGATCGGCAGCATGACCACCCCTGCCGTGTAGGCTTGGTATTTCCAAGCGCTCCATCTGGTCATTCACGTGAAGGAGGCGGTTGTGATCACGCTGTGCGTGTTCTTGTGGGCTGCCGACCGAGAGCGGGACGGCCTGGGTCGCTACGAGGACGCCGTCCTGGCGTTGCTCGGCGATCACGGTGGACGGCTCGTCGTGCGCGTGCGGTCCAACGGCGACGGCCCCCCTGACGAAGTCCAGGTGATCCAGTTCGACGGCCCCGACGCGATGGCGTCGTTCATCGAGGATCCGCGGCGGCTGGCGCTTGCCGGCGATCGCGCCCGTGTGATCGAGCGTACGGAGCAGTTCAACGTCACGGCGATCACCGGTTGAGCGGGAGAAGTGGGCGATGACGGCGTACTGGGTGAACACGTTCCGACTGATCCGCGACGAGCGGCGTGTGGCCGCCTATGTCGAGCTGGCGGGCGGGATCATGGAGGCGCACGGCGGCCGCTTCCTCGCCCGGGGCCTGCCGGTGCGGGTATATGAGGCGGCGGCGCTCGAGCGGACGACGATCATCGAGTTCCCGTCGGCAGCCGATGCCATCGCCGCCTACGAGAGTCCGGCATACCAGGCGGCACTCGACGTGCTCGGCGACGGCGCCGTGCGCGACATCCGCATCATCGAAGCCGTCACCTGAGCCGTCGCTGGTTCGGCTGAGCGGCGCCAGGTTGCGGGGGGCGACGAGCGCGACGCGCCACTGTGCCGCGGGTGCCGGCGGGGACGGGGGCGACGGCGGCGATGCCGAGCGGAAGCGTGCGTGGTCGACGCCGTGGGCGGTGCGGTCGTCCATGACGACCGTCGGCCCAGCGAGTCGTAATTTCCAAGTAGAGAGAAGGATCGGTGGGCCGTGAGCCGTCGATATGGACAGCATTGCGCGTTGGCGAAATCGCTCGACCTGGTCGGCGACCGCTGGACGCTCCTGATCGTGCGGGAGTTGCTCGACGGCCCGAAGCGCTATGTCGATCTGCTCGGGGGCCTCGCGCCGATCGCGACCGACATGCTGGCGTCACGCTTGCGTGACCTCGAAGCAAACGGCCTGGTCGTTCGGCGCGAGACTCCTCCGCCGACGGTCGCTCGGCTGTACGAGCTGACGCCGCGTGGTGCCTCGCTCGACGGCGTCATTGACGCGTTTGCTCGTTGGGGGTTCACGCTCGTCGAGCAGCGCGAGCCGGGTGACGTCGTGGACCCGCGTTGGATCGCCCGGGCCGTGAGCGCGATGGTCCGCCCTGATCGCGCCCCCGTCGATCTCGTCGTGCGGTTGTGCCTGCCGGAAGGCGCGTCGACGTTGCGGATCACGGACACGTCGGTCGAGGCCATCGGTGATGACGTGCCGGTCGACGTCACGTTGACCGGCGATGCCGAGCTGCTGGCGCAAGCAATCGAACCACGTCGTGCGGCCGAGTTGATCGCTGCCGGCGATATCACGGTCGTCGGCACTCAGCGTCGCGTCCGGGAGCTGGCCGAGGTGTTCGATATCGCCGCGCTCGCGACGGCGCATGGCAGCTCCAGCTCGTGACGTTGCTGCATCCTGTCGTGCGGGGATCGACCTCACCCTGCCGAAGCGGGCCGCCAGGTACAAGTGCAACGACCGGGCGTCCCCGGCGCCGGTCGCTCGAGC
>DASQTR010000589.1:0-6799 GCA_035641795.1 Ilumatobacter sp. | reverse complement strand
GCGGTAGGGACGGCCGGGCTGCAGGCCCATGCCCTGCATGCCATAGAGCACGCGCCGGTTCGCGGGCTTGAGGCCGTCGCGCACGTCGGGCAGGGCGCGGGCCATGATGACCGACATCGCGTAGTCGAGGAAGGAGTTCTCCATCTCCTCTTGGAGCGGGATCGGACTGATCGGGTCGATCGGAGGAATCGGTGTGTCACTCATGATTCAGTGATCCTCAGAAGTCGAGGTTGCGGACGTCCCGCGCGTTGGTGGTGATGAACTCCCGGCGCGACTCGACGTCGTCGCCCATCAGGATGCTCATGATCATGTCCGCCTCGGCGGCCTCCTCGACCGTGATCTGCAGCAGCGTCCGCGTGTCCGGGTCCATGGTGGTGGACTTGAGCTCTTCCCAGTCCATCTCGCCGAGGCCTTTCAGGCGGGCGAACTCCTTCTTGTGGTTCGGTCGCTCGGCCAGGAATCGCGCCTTGGCGGCGTCGTCCTTGAGGTAGGTCTTCTCCTTGCCGATCTCGGTCGAGTACAGCGGCGGCTGGGCGATGTAGACATAGCCGGCCTCGACCAGATCGCGCATCTGGCGGAAGAAGAATGTGAGCAGCAGCGTGCGGATGTGGCTGCCGTCGACGTCGGCGTCGCAGAGGGCGATGATCTTGTGGTAGCGCGCCTTGGAGACCTCGAACTCCTCGCCCACGCCGGCGCCGATGGCGGTGATCAGCGCCTGGATCTCGTTGTTCTTCATCATCTTGTCGATGCGCGCGCGCTCGACGTTGAGGATCTTGCCCCGGATCGGCAGGATCGCCTGCGTGCGCGGATCGCGGGCGTCGAGCGCAGTGCCGCCGGCGGAGTCGCCCTCGACGATGAACAGCTCGGACTCGTCGGCGTTGCGTGACGAGCAGTCCTTCAACTTGTCGGGCATGCCGGCACCGGACAGGGCCGTCTTGCGGCGCACCGCGTTGCGGGCGTTCTTCGCAGCGACGCGCGCTTGGGCGGCGCTGAGCGCCTTCTTGACGACCTTGTTGGCCTCGGTCGGGTTTTCCTCGAGCCACTCGGCGAGGCGCTCGTTGGTGGCCTTCTGGACGAACGAGCGCATCGGAACGTTGCCGAGCTTGGCCTTTGTCTGGCCCTCGAACTGCGGGTCGCGCAGCTTGACGGAGATGATCGCCGTGATTCCCTCGCGAATGTCTTCGCCGAGCAGGTTCTCGTCCCTCTCTTTGAGCAGGTTCTTGGCGCGGGCGTACTTGTTGAGCACCGACGTGAGCGCGGCGCGGAAGCCCTCGACGTGCATACCGCCCTCGATCGTGGAGATGCCGTTGGCGTAGCCGTGGACGCCCTCGTAGTAGCCGGTGTTCCACTGCATCGCGACGTCGAGCATCTGGCCATCCTGATCCTCGTCCTCGTACGCGCAGACCTTGGAGAAGAGCGGCTCTTTGGAGGCGTTGAGGTGCTTGACGAAGTCGATCAAGCCGCCCTTGTACTGGTACGTGTGCTCCTGCTGCTTGTCGGGCCGCTCGTCGTGGAAGACCATCTCGAGGCCCTTGTTGAGGAACGCCATGGTCTGCAGCCGCTCGAGCACGGTGCGAGTGACGAACTCGGTGCCCTCGGCGGCGAAGATCGTGGGGTCCGGCCAGAACGTGACCGATGTCCCGGTTGCGCGGCCGCGCTTGGGCGTGTCACCGACGACGCCGAGCTTGCCCTGCGGCTTGCCGCCCTTGGCGAACTCCTGGAAGTAGCGCTTGCCGTCGCGGTCGATCTCGAGCGTCAGCCGCTCGGACAGGGCGTTGACGACGGAGACACCGACGCCGTGGAGACCGCCGGACACCTTGTAGCCGCTGCCCCCGAACTTGCCGCCGGCGTGGAGCACGGTCAGCACCACCTCGGCCGCCGACTTGCCCTTGTGTGGACCCGACGGGTAGGGGTCGACCGGAATGCCGCGGCCGTTGTCGTCGACTCGGCAGCCACCGTCGGCCATCAAGGTGACGACGATCCGTGTGCAGAAGCCCGCCATCGCCTCGTCGACGGCGTTGTCGACGACCTCCCAGATCAGGTGATGGAGACCGGCGAGACCCGTCGAACCGATGTACATGCCCGGGCGCTTGCGGACGGGGTCGAGCCCTTCCAGAACCTGGATGTCCTTGGCGCCGTATTCATTGTTGGACACGCGTTACCTCATCGGTTCAGGGGCGCGAAGCGGGTGCCCCGGGGTTTGCCGGATGCCTGGTCAGCGGGCCGATCAGGCAACAAATCGCACGCCTGTGAGTCTACCAGCGGGGTGTCACAGCGAGGGTCGATATCGGTTCGAAGTCCCATGTCACACGGGGTTTCCTTGCGGAGTCTCCGCTCGTCCTCCGGGGACTGTGTCGCAGATCCCGCACCGGCGGCATCCCACCGCTGATGATGTTGTCCGTGGGGACCGAGCGCAACGCCGATGCGGACGTCTACGCCCGCCACGCCACCGAGCTCGTGCGTTTCGCGACCGTGCTCGCCGGGCCGTCGGGCGCCGAGGACGTCGTCGCCTCGGCGGTACTCAAGGCCTTCACCCACCCGGGATGGTCGGGCGTGCAGAACCAACGCGCGTACCTCTATCGGTCGGTGCTGAACGAGGCGCGCCAGGAAGGGCGCGCGAACGTGCGCCGGCTCCGGCGCGAGCAGCTTGCGGCCGGACCCGAGAGCAGCGACAACGCCCCCGTGCGACCCGAAGTGCTGGCGGCGATGCGGCGACTCGATCCGAGGCAACGGGCGATCGTGTTCTTCACCTACTGGCAGGACCGCACGCCGGCCGAGATCGCCGACGACCTGGGCATCAACGTCCGCACAGTACAGCGGGAGCTCTCCTCCGCCCGCCAACAGTTGCTGGAGCACTTGCGATGAGCGACGACGACCTGATCCGCGACGCCGTCCACGAGCTGGTGGCGGCCGCTCCCCCGCCGAAGCCACTGCCCATGGGCGGCGCTTCATCGGCGGGCTCGTACCGTTGGCTCGCCGTCGCGGCGGCGATCATCCTCGTCATCGGCGGGATCGTCGCCATCGCCTGGTCGCGCGCCGACGACGAGACGACACCGGTCGCGACCACCGAGCCGCAGCCTCAACCGACGCCACCACAGACCACAGTGGTCACGACCGCTCCGGATCCCACGAGTCCTGTGACGGTGACCGTGCCGCCGACTGCCCCCAGCACCATTGAGACCGCGGTGCCGACATCCACGAGCACGACGACGACGACAACGGGCTCGACGACGGTGCCGCCGACACCCGAGCAAGCCAACCTGCAGGGGTACCTCGCCGCGCTTGCAGAGGGCCGTTACGACGATGCCGCCGTGCTGTTGCGCGAAGGAGGCCTCGAACCGGAGCGGCGCTCGGACCTGCGTCCGCTGTTCGCCGAGTACGGCAACGTCGACGATCTGCCCGCCCGTCTCCGGTCGTGGTGTGAGAACGAAGCGATCTGCACGACGCCTGATGTCGCGCCGATCGACATCGGTGGGTACTGGATGGCCACGTGGACGACGTCGGGCGTGGTCACCGGCTACTTCCGTTCCGGTTCGTACGAAGGTTCTCCGACCGTCGCCGGACTGCCGCCGCGCCGCTCTTCGAGTCCCGTCGTGCAATGTCCGACGAGTGACGTGGAGCTCGTCCGCGAGGCAGACGTCGATGGCGACGGCACGCCAGAGACGGTCGTCGTCACCCGCGCCGCGGAAGCCCTGCTCCTGAACATGTGCAACACCGGGTCGTCCATCCCGCCGCTCGAGTTGCCGGCGACGGACAACATCGTGGTCGGCGTCCTCCAGCCGGCGTCCGAACCTGCAGCGACGCTGTTGGCAGGCGAAGTCGGCGAGTCGTCGGTGTGCGCTCGGACGTACCGCCACGCGGCCTCCGCCAACGCGCTCATCGCCGTGGGCTGGGAGGGATGTTGGGGGATCGGTACCGGCGAATCGATCGGGTGCCGAGACGTCGACGGTGAATCGATGATCGTGGCGTACCGCTACTCGTTCGTCGGAGGCGATGGGCTGGACAACAGCAGCGCCATGGACGTCGAGGTGCTGTCGCCGGACGGCGCCCCACTCGAGTCGTTCACGCTGCTGCTACCCGATCAGGCCGACGAGGCGCTGACGATCATCGAGCCGTACTGCAACGGTCTGCCAGTCATGACCGAAGGCTGACCAAGCGGTGAGCATGCCCTCCGGCAGGGTGAACTTCGAGCGCCGATCATCGTCGTGCGACGTCAGGCGAGCGCTGACTTCACCATCGCCGCGATGCGGCTGCCGTCGGCGGCTGTGCCGACACGTTCTCGCACGGCCTTGATCACCTGTCCCATCGCCCGCTGGCCCTCGGCACCGGCGGATGCAGCGGCCGCCACTTCCTCACTCACGATCGCCTGCAGCTCGTCGTCGCTCATCGCTGCCGGCAGGTAGCGCTCGATCACGGCCAATTCGGCGCGCTCCTTGGCGGCGGACTCGGCCCGCCCGGCTTGCTCGTAGACGTCGGCCGCCTCTGCGCGCTTCTTGGCCTCGGACTGCAACACCCCGATCGCCTGGTCGTCGGTCAGCTCGATCGCCTGAGCACCGGCTACCTCAGCGTTGGTGATCGCCGCCCGCAGCATGCGCAAGGTCGAGGTGGTCAGCTCGTCGCGCGCCTTCATCGACGCCGTCAGATCGGTCTGCAGCCGCGTCTTGATCGTCGCTTGCTCGGTCGCCATGCCCTCATCATGCCGGGGGTGTTCAAGATCGCGGCGCCGAGGACCGATGCAGTTTGCGTGAGTGACACAGTCGTGAATGAGACCACAAACAGCCTTCTGCTCGACGGCGAAGCGCCACGGCTGGGCACGAGTTCAGCTCCGATGCTTTCGAGCGTCCCGACCGCCTCGGTGTTCAGCAACGTCGACAGTGGGCCCACGCTGCCGGTCGTGTCGCAGGTCCTGACCGACGGCTCGGCGCCGACGCTGCCGACGCTGCCCGCGTCGTCGCCGACGCCACCGGTCCCGGCGACCACGGAGTCACCCGCTGATGGCATCGACGGAGAACCGCGCCATCCGATGGCGCACCTGATGCCCGAGAAGATGAAGCCGAGCGAGGCCTCGCTGCGGGCCGCCCAGGCTCGCGCTGTCAAGAAGAAGAAGGCCAAGAAGGTCAAGATCATCGTCGGGGTCTGCGCCCTGGCGGTCACGGTCGTCGTCGGCCCGCCGCTCGCCAAGTGGACGATCGACGCCATCAACGAGGCGGGCAGTACGCAGGAGGACGAGCCCGCCGAGACGCCGGCGGAACAGCCGGCGGAGCAGCCCGCCGCGGACAACGGCAGCGATCCGCAGGCAACCCCATCCGGCGGCGTGCAGGCAATCGACGACGCCGAGCAGCTGATCAGCGCCTCGACGCCGCCGGTCGCTCCCTGACCCTCAGATGCGAGCGCCGCGCGCGTTGCGCGGATCGACCCGCACCTGAAGCTGGTCCACCTTCGCGCCGGCGATTTCCGCCAGGCGCGTGATGATCGTCGGCGTCAGGAACTTCACCTGCGTCGCCCAGGCCGGATCGTCGACCTCGACCGAGAGCACCCCGCCGTCGAGCTTGATCGGCCGGACGTGCTGCGCCACCTGCTCTCCCACCGCCTCGTCCCAGCGGCCGAACAGCCCTCCCACCGCCCGCCGATCCGGACCGCGCAGCGACTTCACCACTCCGTCGAGCGACACCGCCAGCGAGACGGGCTCGTCGGGCTCGGGTTGGTCGCTGCTCATCGAACGAGGACCGTACCTGCTGAGATCTCGAGCACGCGGTCAGGACGGGCCACCGCCGGCAGCGGTGACGCGGAGGTGATCACGACCTGTCCAGCGGGCAGATTGGCGAGTAGCGCGCCTGCTCGTTCGGCGTCGAGCTCGGAGAGCACGTCGTCGAGCACCAGCACGGGCGTCGACCCCGATCGCTCCGCCACGAGACGGTGAGCGGCGAGTCGCAACGCAAGCGCCAGCGTCCGCTGTTCGCCCTGTGACGCGTGGGTTCGTGCCGGCATACCCGCCAGCACGATCGTGACGTCGTCGCGGTGAGGGCCCACTGTCGAGACGCGGCGGCGGACGTCGTCGTCGCGCGCCGTCGCCAGCGCCGCCGCCAGCCCGACGCGTCGCCATTCGGGCTCGTACTCGAGTGCCACCGGCGACGTGACTCCGGAGAGATCCGCGTACGCCTCTGTGACCATCGGTTGACAGCGCGCGACGAGCGTCGCCCGGGCATGGCCGAACTGATCGCCCACCGCCGCCATCCGACCGTCCCAGACGTCGAGCGTCGCCGCCAGCTCGTCGGTCAGTCGACCGCCGGCCTGCTTGAGCAGCACGTTGCGCTGGCGCACGACGCGATCGAGCTCGAGCCGGGCTGCGTCGTACTTCGTTGCAAGTGCAACCAGCGTGTCGTCGAGGAACCGGCGGCGCTCGGACGGAGCGCCTTTGACGATCACGAGGTCGTCCGGCGCGAAGACGCTGACGCGCACGACACCGAGCAGGTCGCGCGCGCGCCCGAGGCGCTGGCGGTTGACCTGAACGCGATTGCGGCCAGTCCGCGAGAGCTCGGTTTCGATCAGCACGGCACGTTCGGCGTCGCACACCGTGGCGCGTACGACCGCCGTGTCGGCAGCGACGCGGATCATCGCCTCGGGCGGCGCGCCGCGAAAGCTGGCGAGCGTGGCGAGGTAGGCGAGTGCCTCGGCAAAGTTGGTCTTGCCCTGCCCGTTGCGCCCAAGGACGGCCGTCACACCGTCTTCCAGATCAAAGGTGGCATGCGCGTAGTTGCGAAACTCAACCAACTCCAGCCGAGTGACATACACAATCCCA
>DASQTR010000588.1:0-2764 GCA_035641795.1 Ilumatobacter sp. | reverse complement strand
GATCGCGGTGTCGGTCGCACTCCGCGACCTCTCCGCCGAGGCCGACCCGACACTCGGCGAGGCGGCGCTGTCGGCGTCCACCAAGTTGCGCCAGGTCCTACCCGCTCCCCTGCGAGAGCGCGTCGACGCGCTGGGGGAAGTCGTCGTCGGTGTGCGGCGCGGGCGACGAACGCGCCCCTCCCGTGGCGGCGACTCTGGCGACCCGCGGGTCGCGTTACCGAGCCTGATGACATTGGCGATGTGCTGCCGGCGCGCCGAGCGCGTCCGCTTCACCTATCTGACCGGGGACGACCGCGTCGGTGAACGACGAGTCGAACCGCACCGGCTCGTGTCGCTGGGGCGGCGTTGGTACCTCGTCGGGTTCGACCTCGACCGCGACGACTGGCGGACATACCGCGTCGACCGCGTCAGCGAACTGTCCGGGACCGGTCACCGCAACACGCCGCGCGACACGCCCGACGCGGCGGCGCTCGTGTCGGAGGGCGTCTCCGTGCGCGTGTTCGACATCCAGGCTCGCGTCCGAGTTTCGGCGCCCGCGCACGAGGCTTTGATGTGGATCGGTCCGACCGTCGGCGTCGTCGAGCACGTCGACGACTCGTCATGCGTGGTGACGATCGGCGGCGACCCCGACTGGATCGCCCGCTACCTCGTTGGGCTTCCTGTGCCGTTCGAGGTGATCGAACCAGCGGAGGTTCGCAACGAACTTCGGGGCATCGCCGACCAGATACTCGAGCAGCTGGCGCACAACGCCGGCTCGGAGACCTCCGCGACAGTGTGAGCGAACGCGCAATCCCGCAGGTCACGATGCGGGCACACCTACCATCGTCGTCGTGAGCCCGGACACGAACGCGCCGCCGGCCGGTTCGTGGTCGGGGGAGCTCGTCAGCCTGGTCCGCGCCGCAAGTGGCGGGCTGCTGTTCGGGATCCCGCTGTTGTACACGGTCGAGATGACGTGGATCGGGCAGCACACCAGCCCCGGTCAGGCGATGGTCGTGCTTGCCGCCAGTCTGTTGCTGCTGACCGTGCTGAATCGCACCGCCGGCTTCCGCGCGCACGCGGACACCACGTTTCGCGACGCCGCGATGGACGCCGTCGAGGGCGTCGCGCTGGCGATCGTGCTCGTGCTCGCCGTCCTGCTGCTGCTCGGGGCGTACGACACCTCGACGCCGCTGCAGGTGATCCTCGGCATGACCGCGTACGAGGTGCTGGCGGTCTGCGTCGGCGTCGGCGTCGCCACCCATCTGTTGCGCGAGAAGAGCGACGACGAGGCGCCAGGCGCCGGCAGCCAGCGACGATCGCGCCCGACTCGGTCGCCGGCGGCGACGCCGATCAACGCCACCGTCGCCGATCTCGGCGCCAGCCTGATCGGCG
Organism: Ilumatobacter sp.; assembly: GCA_035641795.1. Taxonomy (GTDB): domain Bacteria; phylum Actinomycetota; class Acidimicrobiia; order Acidimicrobiales; family Ilumatobacteraceae; genus Ilumatobacter. Next base: position 1,393 of record DASQTR010000588.1, on the reverse strand, counting down.
CCGTGTTCATCGCACTGAGCATCGCGCCCACCGACGAGGTCGAGCAGGTATCGGCATCGCGCGGCCCGATCTGGCTGCTGGCGATCATGGCGGCCTCGCTACTTATCGCCTACGCGAGCGTGTTCGTCGCCGGGTTCACCGGTCAGACGCGACGACGCACCTCACCGGGCCTGCTACAACATCCCGTGATCGAGACCGTGGCGTCGTACGTCGTCGCGCTGGCGGCCTCGGCCATCATGCTGTCGTTGTTCCAGCGCGCCGACGCGCCAGCGAGCGTCGTGCTCTCGCACGTAATCGTGCTGGGACTGCCGGCTGCGATCGGCGGCGCGGCGGGACGCTTGGCGTTATGAACGCTCGCGCCGCGACCGCCAAGCGCCCCACGCACGCCCTGCGGCGCGCGCCCGAGTGGATCGTGTTCGGGGTCTCGGCGCTCGTCCTGCTCGCCATCGTCGTGGCGTTGATCGTCCTTGCGTTACAGGGATCCGACCCCGCCGCGCCGGTCGCGGAAACGCCCGGCGCGGTGCGCCACGTCGGCGAGCAGTTCCTCGTCCCGGTCGAGATCGTCAACGAGGGCGATGAGAGTGCCGCCCAGGTACAGGTGCAGGCCGAGCTGACGATCGGTGGGACGACCACCGCCGCCGACCAGGTGATCGACTTCCTAGGTCGCGGCGAGCGACGCCAACTCACGTTCGTATTCGAGGACGACCCCGGCGGCGGCGAGCTAGCGGTCGGCGTGGTGTCGTTCGCCGAACCGTAGGGCGCAGCGCTGACCTGGCGCCCGTCAAACAGGATCGGGCGCGCTCCTCTCGCGGTTGACCGCCCATGACGGCTCACGGCGTTGCTTGCCCGTGCGGACGAGGCGGTACTGGACGGCGTATTTGGTCAGTGCTACCTGGTGTTGGGTTGCGATCGGGCTGAGGTCGGGATTACCAAACGTCATAGATGTAACTCTGACGATGATCGTGGACAGTTCGAGTCCGCAATCGCGAAAATTTGTCCGTACTATTCGTCGTCGCGGCCCGCCAGACGGCCTTCCTGCCTGGCGTAGCGCGGCGGGTCGTAGCTCGGATTGTCGGCGACCCAGCGCAGCGCGTCCTCAGTGCGCATCAGCAGCACATGCGGTTCGACTCCGAGCCCGGCGGCCATTCTTGCCAGGTCCTCGGCGACGACCGGCACTTGGCCCAACGTGCGGCGGGCGAACACCTTGCGGGACGTGTAGCCGCCGGCTTCGGCGATCGCCTCGTCGGTCATGGCGCGGACCGCCTTGATCAACCGGACGTTGGTGCGGATCTGATCCTCGAGCCACAGCGGCGACAGCTCCTCGCCAACAGGTGGTTGAGCGAAGGCGTGCGACGATCGTGCGCGTCGCGTCGAACCGCCACCGCGATCGTTG
>DASQTR010000587.1:0-2753 GCA_035641795.1 Ilumatobacter sp. | reverse complement strand
CACCGAGATCCGAGTCGGAACGGCATTGTTCGGTCCCAGACCTGGTGCGTGAGAGCCACGAACGGGAGAACGCGGTGCGGTAGCCTCCCCCGCGGGAAAGGAGGCCGGTATGTCGCTGTGGAAGCGCACCATGGATTACCTGGGGCTTGGACCCGACGACGCGTACGACGACGACATGATCGAGGACGAATACGAGCCGGCGCCGCGCGGCAAGCGCCCACAGGAGCCCGACCCCCGCTCGACGCGGGGCGACCCGGCCGGTAGCGACGGCGTCGTGCGCACGCTGCCCAGTCGCCCGACCTTCCCCTCGCGCGACTTCGACCCCTCGCAGGCGCGCCGCGCCGCTGCCGACGATTCCGGCGTCAGCCCTCGTCCCAAGCCGTCGAGCGGCCGCAACAGTGGGGGTGGTTCAGTGGAGCCGACGACAGTCCGGCCGCGTCGTTTCGATCAGGCTCAAGAGGTCGCCGACCGGTTCAAGGAGGGCAATCCCGTGATCATGAACCTCGAGGGTGCCGACCGCGAGGTGGCACGTCGCCTGATCGACTTCGCCAGCGGTCTCTGCTATGGGCTCGACGGCTCGATGGAGAAGGTCGCCAACGGCGTGTACCTGCTGAAGCCAGTCGCGACGCGCTCCTCGCGGCAAGACGACTACGACGACTGACGGCACCATGGATCTCACTCCGACCCAGGTTGCGGCGGCCTCCTTCCGCACCGTTCGCAAGGGTTACGACCCCGACGAGGTGGCAGCTTTCCTCCAGCAGGCGGCGAAGGCGCTGGAAGAATCGCAGCAGCAGGCGACGGCGATGGAGGCGCGCGCTCGGGCCGCCGTCGCCCGCCTACAGGAGGCCACCGCTGCCGCAGAGAAGTCAGCGCTCGGTAAGGCGCTCGACAATGCGGGAGCGGCCGACGCGACCGACGTCGTCCACGTCTCCGCCGACGAGGCGGAGACGATCTCGCGCACACTCGTGCTCGCTCAGCGCACCGCCGACGCCACCATCTCCGACGCCAGAGCCGAGGCCGAGCGGCTGTTGAACGAATCACGCGCGGAGTCGGAGGCGACGCTCGACTCGACGCGCGAGATGTCGGCCAAGCTGCTCGACGATGCGCGGGCCGAGGCCCGCAAGGCGTCAGAAGCGGAGCGGGTGGCGGCCGCGGACGAGGTGCAGTCGCTCGTGGCTCGCCGCGAGTTCCTCGTGGGCGACGTCGACCAGCTCGAGCAATTCCTGATCGAACAACGCGAGCGGTTGCGCACGGCGGCGCGGCAGCTCGAGGCGATGTGCGATCGCGTCCCGGCGGGGCTCGGCCACATGCGACCGCCTGTGCTCTCGGCATCGAACGATGCATCTGGCGACGACACCGCCGAGCACTTGCGTCCACCGGACGCCGACACGCTCGCTCTCCGCGCCGACGAGCTCTCCCCTGGCGACGACGCCACCGACGCGCCTATAGACGCCCCTATACACGACGAGACGGCACCGGTGCCCGAGGCCACCGCCCGCTTCGACGTGGAGTCCACGACCAACGGCTGAGCGGTCACGCCACCCAATCCCGCGCGTGGCGCCGGGCGGTGCGCGATATCGTGGTCGGCAACGGCGTCGACGAGGCAATCACCTCTGAGCCTCCGGAAGAACGGCGGAGCGATCCGCTCAGTAGAACCGGACGGGTCCAGCCCGTGATCGCTGGCGAAGGCGAGTGGCCTGCTCCCGGGGGAGCCGGCAATCAGGGTGGTACCGCGGGCCGCAGGCTCGTCCCTGGCAGCAGAGACGATCATCGATCGTCGAGTCCCGCCAGGAGCCGACCCAGTGAACGCCGAATCGAGCAACCGCTATCCCACCGTCGAGCCGCAGCCCGACCTGCCGGCGATCGAGCGCGACGTGCTCGTGCGCTGGGAGCGGGACGACACGTTCCGCCGCTCGGTCGAGTGCCGCGACGCAGGCGTCAACGGCGACAACGAGTTCGTCTTCTACGACGGTCCGCCGTTCGCCAACGGTCTTCCGCACTACGGACACCTGCTGACCGGTTTCGTCAAGGATGCCGTGCCGCGCTACCAGACGATGCGCGGCCGTCGTGTCGAGCGCCGGTTCGGATGGGACTGCCACGGGCTGCCCGCAGAGGTCCAGGCGGAGAAGGAGCTGGGGATCTCGGGCCACCCGGAGATCACCGCCTACGGGATCGACCGCTTCAACGATGCCTGTCGCACGAGCGTGCTGCGGTACACCCAGGAGTGGCGCGATTACGTCACGCGCCAGGCACGTTGGGTCGACTTCGACAACGACTACAAGACGCTCGACCTCGACTACATGGAGAGCGTCATGTGGGCGTTCAAGACGCTCTGGGACAAGGGATTGATCTACGAAGGGTTCCGCGTGCTGGCCTACTGCTGGCGGTGCGAGACGCCGCTCAGCAATACCGAGACGCGGATGGACGACGTCTACCGGGATCGACAGGACCCAGCGCTCACCGTGTGGCTCACGCTCGACAACGGCGACCGGATCCTGATCTGGACCACGACACCGTGGACCCTGCCCGCCAACCTGGCGGTGGCGGTCGGCGCCGACGTCGACTACGCCGTGATGCAAGACGCCGACGGCGCCCGCTACATCCTCGCGGCGGCGCGGGTCGAGGACTACGCCCGCCAGCTGGCGGATGCGACCCGCGTCGAGACGATCAAGGGCGCCCAGCTCGTCGGTCGCCGGTACACGCCGCTGTTCGATTACTTCGCGGGCACACCGAACGCGTTCCAGGTCGTGGCG
>DASQTR010000586.1:0-2136 GCA_035641795.1 Ilumatobacter sp. | reverse complement strand
CGGCGACGACGTCGACAAGGACGAGTTGATGGCGCTCGAGGAGCTCGAAGACAGCGACGACACTGAAGGGGAGAAATGACGGACACCGTCCTCAGCTCGGCGACGCGGGAGGTGGCGATCGGGTTCGGGCGCCCCTTCGTGATGATCGGTGAACGCATCAACCCGACCGGTCGCAAGCTGCTCGCCGAGGAGATGAAAGCCGGCGACTTCAGCCGCGTCGAGGCAGATGCCATCGCCCAGGTCGCGGCTGGCGCGCAGATGCTCGACGTCAACGCCGGCATCCCGCTCGCAGACGAACCGGCGCTGCTGGCCAAGGCCGTGCAACTGGTGCAGTCGCTGACCGACGTGCCGCTGTCGATCGACTCCTCGATCATCGAGGCGCTGGAGGCAGGACTCGCCGTCTATCAGGGCAAGCCGCTCGTCAACTCGGTCACCGGTGAAGAGGCGGTGCTCGAGCGCGTGTTGCCGCTCGTGGCGAAGTACGGCGCCGCCGTGGTGGCGATCTCGAACGACGAGACCGGCATCTCGATGGACCCCGACGTCCGGTTCGACGTCGCCAAGCGGATCGTCGAGCGCGCCGCCGACTTCGGTGTCCCCGCCGACGATGTCGTCGTCGACCCGCTGGTGATGCCGATCGGCGCCCTCGGCCAGGCGGGCCAGCACGCGTTTCACCTCATCCGCCGCCTGCGCGACGAGCTCAAGGTCAACACCACGTGCGGTGCATCGAACATCAGCTTCGGCCTGCCCAACCGTCACATCGTGACGGGAACCTTCCTGTCGATGGCTATCGGCGCCGGGATGACGTCGGCGATCATGAACCCGCTCCACGCGGAGACGAAATCGGCGGTGCTCGCCGCCGACGTGCTGATGGGCACCGACGAGAACTGCGCGACCTGGATCCGTGCCAACCGCGATCCGAACGCGCCGGCCGGCGAGGGCGCACGGGCCGGGCGTGAAGGCCGTCGCCGGCGACGTGACTGACGCCCTGCCGTGAGCGAGCATCGCATCGTCTTCACACCGTCGGGCCTGAGCGGAACGGTCGCGCACGGCACCACCGTGCTCGACGCCGCGCGCCGGTTGGGCGCCGACCTCGACACCGTGTGCGGCGGGCGTGGGATCTGCGGGCGCTGCCAGATCGTCCCCGGCGTCGGCAGCTTCCCGAAGTGGGCGATCACGGCCGCGCCGGACGCGCTCGGTCCGCCGGCGTCGATCGAGACCGACTACCGCGGCAACCGGCCGTTGGTCGCCGGCCGACGGCTCGGTTGCGCGGCGCGCATCAACGGTGACGTGGTCGTCGACGTACCGCCCAGCAGTCAGGTCCATCGCCAGGTCATTCGCAAGGATCTCGATCTACCGCCGATCACGGTCGACCCGAGCTTCACGCTGCTCTACGTCGACGGTGTGAAGCCGGCCGACTTCGGTTCAACTCCAGCGCAGGCCTCACACAGTTCCGGAGAGTCGGCTGCCGAGCTCGTGTCCAGGGCGGTGGTCGATCAGCACGGCCGGGCCGAGCCCACCATGTCGTTCCGCGTGCTGTCGCAACTGCACGACTCGATCAAGGGTGATGAAGCGACGGTCGCGGTCGACGAGTCGGATCACATCGTGGCGATCTGGCCCGGCTACGTCGACACCGCGTTCGGCGTCGCCGTCGACATCGGGTCGACGACGATCGCCGGGCACCTGTGCGATCTCACCTCTGGCGAGGTGCTCGCCAGCGCGGGACGGATGAACCCGCAGATCCGCTTCGGCGAGGACCTGATGAGCCGCGTCTCGTACGTGATGATGAACCCCGGCGGTGATCGGGAGCTGACCGAGGCGGTGCGCCTCGCGCTGGACGAGCTCGTCGGCGAACTGCTCGATGGCGCCGGTCACGCACGCGACCGCGTGCTCGAGGTCGTGCTGGTCGGCAACCCGATCATGCATCACATCGTGCTGGGCATCGACCCGACACCGTTGGGGCAGGCGCCGTTCACGCTTGCAACGAACCGGGCCGTCGTGATGCCGGCGAGCGATCTCGACCTTGCGCTGCCCAACGCGCGCGTGTACGTCGGGCCCTGCATCGCCGGCCACGTCGGAGCCGACACGGCGGGCGCGATCCTGTCCGAGGGTCCGCACCGATCCGAGCACATGCAATTG
>DASQTR010000585.1:0-11468 GCA_035641795.1 Ilumatobacter sp. | reverse complement strand
CGCCGGCGGGCGGCGGGTGAAGGGCTACTCGCTCGGAATGCGTCAGCGGCTCAGCCTGGCCGGTGCGCTGCTGGGCGATCCGCGCGGGCTGGTGCTCGACGAGCCGGCCAACGGGCTGGACCCCGAGGGCATCCGGTGGATCCGCGACTTCCTCCGCCACTACGCGACGCAGGGGCGCAGCGTGCTCGTCAGCAGCCACCTGCTCGGAGAGATGGCACTGCTCGCGCAGGATCTCGTGGTGATCGGCAGGGGCCGCCTGATCTCGCAGTCGTCGGTCGACGAGTTCGTACGCCACAACGCCACGGCATGGGTGCGTGTGCGCAGCCCGCAGCTCCCGGCGCTGATCGAGGCGCTCGAGCAGCAAGGTGCGACCGTCGAGCCTGTCGACGGCGCTGACGCGATCGACGTGCATGCGCTCGCGATCGAAGTGATCGGAGAGACGGCAGCGGCGGCGCAGATCACGCTGCACGAGCTGTCGAGCAGAACAGAGTCGCTCGAGGACGCGTTCCTCTCGGCGACCGCCGATTCGCAGGAGTACCGCTCGGGAGGCCCGTCGTGATGCGCACGATCCAGTCGGAGTGGATCAAGATCCGCACAATTCTGTCGCACAAGATCCTCGTGCTCGGCGCCTTTCTGTTCCCGTTCGTCATCGTCACGCTGGCGGCGACGTTCGGCGGCGTCGATGAAGGCCCCGACTCGCTGGAGATGGCCGAATTCGTGATGGGAATGAGCGTCGTGACGTCGATGCTGCTCGGCGTGGTGACCGCGATCGGATTGACGTCGGAGTACACGCACAACACGATCCGGCCCACCTACGCCGCAACCCCGGCGCGCCCGAAGGTGCTGGCATCGAAGATCGTGATCTCCACCGCGATCGCGCTCGTGGTGGCGGCGGTCACCGTGTTTGCGACGTGGTTCTCCGGCAGCACGATCTTCAATTCACGTGGCGGCGATACGTCGATCAGTGATCCAAAGGTCATGGCGGTGCTCGTGTCGGCGGTTGTGCTCTCGGCGCTCGTTTCATGGTTCGGGTTCGGCGTTGGGCTGTTGATCCGCAACTCGCCGACGACGGTGTCGCTGCTGCTGTTGTGGCCGTTGCTGATCGAAGGCCTCATGACCGTCTTTCTCGGGCTTCTCGGCTGGGACGGGGCGTCGAAGTACCTGCCGTATCAAGCGGCGATCGCCGCTTCGACGGGCACGCCTGAGTCAGGCGATCTCGGGCGCCCCGGTGGACAGATCCTGTTCGCCTGTGTCGGCGCGGCGCTGATCGGCGTCGGCGTCTGGCTCGACGGCCGCCGCGACGCCTGATCGCCAAACCTGCGACATGTCGCGAGTTAGCGGGCTCGGAGCTCCAACCTGTCGCGTTGGATGATCTTGTAGGTCCGGTCCTGCTGCTGGAGCCAGCCCAGGCGGATGAAGCTGGCGATCGCCTTGTTGACCCGCTCGCGTGAGGCGCCCACCATGCCCGCCAGCTCCTCCTGGGTGACCGGCAGCTGGAACTCGTCTGAGCCGTTCGCCAGTTCGAGCAGTCGCTTGGCGGTGCGGCCGGTGACGTCGAGGAACACCGAGTCGGCGAGCACCTCGTCCATCGCCCGCAGCCGCCCGGCGAGCAGGCGCGTGAAGTTCCACAGCAGGCGGGGGTCGGACTCGAGCATCTCGCGCACGGGACCGAACGGGACCTCGATCAGCTCGGAGCGTTCGAGCGCGCGCGCCATCGCCGAGCGCGGACCGTCGTCGAGCAGGCCGAGCTCGCCGAACAGATCGCCCGGCTCCATCAGCGCAACGACGCTCTCGCGGCGGTCGATCGGGTTCGACATCGCGATCGCGATGCGGCCGCTCGTGACCAGGTACATCGAGTCGGGTGGTTCGCCCTCGTTGAACAGCACATCGCCGCGAACGAGTGTTCGCGTCTGGCTGGCATCGGCCACCATCGCCAGCAAGGGAGTGGAGGCATCGGCGAAAAAGGGGGTGCGCGCGAGTCGCTCGAGATGCTCGGACATGGCTGAAGGCACGGTACTACGCTGGCCCAAGTGACTCGCCCAAGTGTGTGGGCAGTGGTCGTGGGCGGTGGTTCAGGCCAGCGGTTCGGCGCTGCCAAGCAATACGAGCGGATCGGTGACGAGCGCGTCATCGATCGTTCGCGGCGCGTCGCGGAGTCGGTCTGCGACGGCGTCGTCGTGGTCGTGCCGGCCGCCGACGCCGACCAAGAGCGCGCCGTCGCCGGCGGCGAGACGCGCAGCGCGAGCGTCCGCGCCGGCCTGGCCGCCGTGCCCCACGACGCCGACATCGTGTGCGTGCACGACGCCGCGCGACCGATGGCCGGCCCCGAGCTCTACCGTCGCGTGATCGAGGCGGTGCGCGCAGGCGCGGATGGTGCCGTGCCGTCCGTGCCGGTGAGCGACACCATCAAGGTCGTCGCCGGTGACGGCACGGTCGTCGCCACGCCGGAGCGGGGGACGCTCGTCGCCGTCCAGACGCCGCAGGCGTTCCGCGCCGACATGCTCCGCAAGGCGCACGCCGAGGCCGGCGAGGGCACGGACGACGCGGCACTCGTCGAGGCGATCGGTGGCCGCGTCGTCACCGTCCCCGGCGACCTCGGCAACCGCAAGATCACCGAGCGCGCCGACCTCGAATGGGCGAACTCGCTACTCGAGCCGGAACGATGATCCGAGTCGGTCAGGGCTTCGACGTGCACCGCCACAGCGACGATCCGGCGCGACCGCTGGTGCTCGGCGGCTGCCGATTCGAGGGCGAGCGCGGGCTGGACGGCCACAGCGACGCCGACGTGCCCGCCCATGCCGCCGCAGACGCGCTGCTCGGCGCTGCGGGGCTGGGTGACCTCGGCCGGCACTTCCCCGACACCGACGACCGCTGGGCCGACACCGACTCGCTCATGATCCTCGCCGCGACTGCCGACATGGTGAGGGAGGCCGGTTGGACGATCGGCAACGTCGACGTCAAGGTCGTCTGCGAGCGACCGAAGCTCGCCCCGCGGAAGGACGAGATGGAACGCAACCTGAGCCGCGCCGTCGGCGCACCCGTCAGCGTCGCCGGCCGGCGCGCCGAGGGGCTGGGCGCGGTCGGACGCCAGGAGGGCATAGCAGCCTGGGCGGTTGCAGTGATCACGAGCGACGGTGACGGCGGATGAGCGCGGCGGCGCGGCGCGGGCCTGGGCAGGGGCGCGGTGGGCGGGCGGCTGCGGGCCGGCGGGGATCGACGAAGCCGGCGAGCCGCGGCGCCGGGCGCACCGGACCTGTTCGCCGTGCGGGCGATGCGCCGCCGCGCAAGGTCGACAAGGGCCTCGGCGGCGAGCAGGTCGAGGGTCGCCAGGCGGTGCGCGAGCTGCTCCTCGCCCAGCGCAGGCGCGTGCACGAGGTGTGGATCAGCGCCGACCTGCAGGGCACCGATGCGGTCGACGACATCGAGGCGCTGGCCGCCGCCAACCGGGTGGGGGTGGCGTACGTCGCCCGCAAGCGTCTTGAGGCCGAGGCTCGCAGCGAGGCGCCGCAGGGCGTGCTCGCCAAGGCGGCGCCGATCGCCGAGGCCGACATCACCCCCTTCCTGCGCCGCAATCGCGGCGGCCGGCCTCCATTTCTCGTCGGCGTCGACGGCGTCACCGACCCCGGCAACCTCGGCGCCATCGTGCGTAGCTGTGACGGGGCGGGTGTCGACATGATCGTCGTGCCCCGTCACCGCGCGGTGCATGTGACGCCGACCGTCGCCAAGGCCTCGGCCGGGGCCGTCGAGCACGTGCCGATCGCCGTCGTCTCCGGCTTGCCCACCACCCTCCAGCGCCTGCGCGACGCCGGAATCTGGGTGATCGGCCTCGACGACGCCGCCGACAAGTCGCTGTTCGAGATCGGCGATCTAGCCGCCGAAGGCGTCTGCGTCGTGCTCGGGGCGGAGGGTGCGGGACTCTCGCGCCTCGTTCGCGAGCGTTGCGACCTGATCGTCAGCATTCCCATGAAAGGCCGTCTCAGCTCCCTCAACGTCTCGGCTGCCGCGGCCTTGGCGACGTACGAAGTATCCCGTCACAGGTGATCCATGCCGATAGCTTGGGCCGCTCCCTTCTCCGAGGTGTTCTCCCCGCATGCCTGAAATCGACCACTACTCCACGCGCCCCGAAACCGTGATCGGCCCGATCGGCCGCCGACGCTTCATCCAGGGCGTCGGCGCCGCAGCCGGAATGGCTGCGATCAGTTCGGTACTCCCCGAAGGAGTCGCCAAGGCGGTGCCGGCCGGCGCCAGCCAGTTCATCCCGCTACCGGTCGCGGTGCGCGTGGTCGACACGCGCGAACCCGGTAAGTACGTCTTCGTCCGCCACTGGGACAACCACATCAGCGTTCCGATCGCCGGCAGCTACGGCGTGCCCGCGGAGGCGTCGGCGATCGTCGCCACGGTGACCTCGGTCAACCTGTCGGGCGGCAACTGGTTGACCGTCGTGCCGAGCGGCGCGGACATCATCGCCCTGCTCAACCAGAACCGGCTCGTCAGCGCGCTCAACATGGCCGACCCTGGCGAGGCCACCGCCAACCTGACGCAGGTCAAGCTCGGCAACGGCGGCGTCGACCTGTTCTCGAAGGCGCCGTGCGAGATGATCCTCGACGTCATCGGCTACTACAAGCCGGTCTTCGGCGCAGTGCGCGAAGGGCGCTTCATCGGGCGCGAGCCGGCACGCGCGGTCGACACGCGCGACACGATCGGCTACGTCTTCCCGAGCAATCCACTCGTCGTCGACCTCACCGCGTTCGTGCCCAACGACGCCTCCAGCGCGGTGATCAACCTCACCGCGACCGAATGCGTGGGACCGTCGTTCTTCACGGTCTACCCGTACACGAGCGCAGAGCTCCCGTTCGTCTCGAGCCTCAACGTCAACGCCGCCGGCGAGACGCGCGCGGCGGCCGTCATCGCCCCCGTGGCGACGCAGCCCGACGGCCACCGCTACATCAAGGTCTTCGCCCAGAACCCGGCGAAGCTGATCGTCGACGTCACCGGCTACTTCACCGGCACCGTCAGCGCCCAGCAGGACGTCGGCCTGTTCGTGCCGATCGATCCGGTGCGAATCCTCGACACTCGCGAGCCGGGCACGATCGGCAAGCTGTGGCCGGGCTGGTTCGTCGAGGGCGCGATCCCCGGCGACGGGTCGCTGATCGGCTCCGCGGCGGTGGTCAACCTGACTGGCGTCGAGGCGCGTGGTCCGGGGTTCCTGACGATGTCGGCGGCGCGCAACCCGCTCCCGGGTACGTCGAACCTCAACTTCACGTATCCCGGGCAGGTGGTGCCCAACCAGGTGATCACGCGAATCACGCAGGGCTTCGGGTACCAGGTGTACTCGCACTCGGGCGCGCACATCGTCGTCGACTACACCGGCTACTACACCGGAACGCCCGCGATCGCGCGCACGGGGGCGCCCGTGAACCCGCCGCCGCCGCCGATCGGCCCGACGTGGATCCTGCGCGTGCCGAAGCTGGGACTGAACTCGGAGGTGCGCGAGGGCGCCTCCAACCCGGTCACCAACGCGGGGCACAGCTGGCACTGGACGGGCACGGGCTACATGGGCCAGGAGGCGCACGTCGCCGCGTTCGCCCACCGCACCTCGGCCGGTGGCCCGTACCGGAACATCCACCTGCTGGGCGCCGGCGATCAGTTCACGCTCAGCACCTCGGACGGCCGCACCTACACGTACGAGGTGGTCGACCGTTTCCTCACCGACTCGCGCACCCAGAACATCCTGGATGCCACGAGGTTCGTTCCCGGCACGACGTTCTCGCTGATCGCCTGCACGGAGCCCAACTTCCTGCCGACGAGCACCGCATGGCGAATAGTCGTGACAGGAGTGCTACTCGGCTGGAGTTAGCGTTACGACCACATAGGTCGTTCCGTACAGGTTCGTTACAGGTCGCCGGGTTAGCTCAGTTGGCAGAGCGCAAAACTTGTAATTTTGATGTCGTGGGTTCGATTCCCACACCCGGCTCTACTTCTTGAGCTTCTTGTCGGCCTTGCGGTTGATGCGCTTCAGTTCGTCCTTGGTGAGGTCGCCCTTCTCGTATTGCTGCTCGGCGCGTGCCTTGGCGTTACGGGCATGGGCCTTGTCGGGCATCGGGTAATTCCCGGACTCCTTCTTCTGGTCGGCTGTGCGCGCCTTCTCCGGCAATCCGAAGTCCTTGGTCGGGATCGACGCTCGCTTCTTCGCACTGAGTGACATGACGTCCTCCTTCCTCGTCAGTGGAGGAGGTACCCCGTTCGGCCGCGCCGAGAAACTCAGATGCGCTCGAGCTCGGCGCCGTCGAACAGCGGCGTGATGCCCAGGTTTTCCTCGTCGGCTTCGAGTTCGTCGTCGTTCGGTGCGCTGAGATCGCCCGACGCGGCGTCGACCAACATCGGCAGTAGGCGGGCGTCGCTCGACGTGTTCACGAACAGGCTTGGATTCGACAGCACGTACCGCACGGCGCGACCGATCGCCGCCGCGTCGGTGAGTGGCTCGTACCAGCTGAAGTGCGGCTCGTCTGGGTTGGCCCAACGGCCCTTGGCGATCGACTTGATCGTCTGCACGGCGACGTTGCGCTGCTCGCACATCGCGAGCAACGCCTCGACGTCGGCCCGATAGGCGTCGCTCCCCATCAACGAGTGGTTGTACGGGAACAGCACCGAGTCGAAGTCGAACCGCTCGAGCCCGCGCAGGTGCGTCGACGGGATGCGGATGCCGTGCCCGGTCACGCCGATCGCCCGCGCCAGTCCCTCGTCGCGCGCCCTCACGAGCGCGTCGAGCGCGCCACCACGTCCGAAGGCGACCTCCCACTCGTCGGGTTCGACGAGGTTGTGAAGCTGGATCATGTCGACCTCATCGACGCCCATCCGCTGGAGTGAGCGCTCGAGCTGCGCCCGCGCCTTGTCGCCCTCGCGCTCGCCGGTCTTGGTGGCGAGGTAGAAGCGGTCGCGGTGGTCGGCGAGGAACGGCTGGAGCAGATCCTCCGACGCGCCGTACGCGGCGGCGGTGTCGATGTGGTTGATCCCGGCGGCGTCGACCGCGGCCAGCGTGGCGTCGGCACGCTCCTGGCTCATGGATCCGAGGGCGGCGGCTCCGAAGATCAACCGGCTCGAGTCGTGCCCGGTCCGACCGAACGGTGCAACAGGAAGAACCATGCCGCGACCCTACGCCGAACGCCCTTCGTTCATGTCGCGTCATCACCCCGTACGCGGTGATGAGCGCGACATGGACGGGTGGTTCAAGCTGGACGCATGCTGGGCCGATATCCGTTCCATGAAGTCCATGAGCACTGGCCGGCGCGTCTGGCTCGCAACCGTCGCGATGATCGGCGGCGTCAGCGTCGCCTCGTTCTTCGGTCCGTGGCGGGACCGAACGCATGCCAACCCGCAGCTGCTGTTCAGCCTCGTGATCGTGTCCGCCGTGGCCTGCATCGTCGGGGCGACGGTGGTGATCGCCCTCGCCGACCGGCGCCAACTGGCGGAGCTCGGCCTGCTCGGCTCGGCATTGATGGCGGCATCGGTGATGCCGCTCGTGCACGGGCTCGTGACGCCGGACGTGCTCTACGACGACACCGAGGCGTTCGGCACCGCCGTGTTCCTGTCGCTCCCGATCGCGATCGCCGCCGGTGCGCCGCTGCTCACACCGCACTCGAAGTTCGGGCGCTGGGCGTCGCGGCACTGGCGGGACTGGTCGCTGCTGTGCCTGCTGGGCGTATTCGCGATCGGCGCCGCCGTCGTGTCGTACCCCGACGCGATCGTTGCGCCGGACCCGTCGAGCGCCGTCACCGTCGTCGTGTGCGCGGCGCTGACCGCCGGGGTGCTCGCCATGTCGCTGCGGCAGCTGCGCTTCTTCGACCTCGGTCGCCAGCCCGCCAACCTGGGCGCGTCGCTGTCGCTCGTGCTGCTCGCCAGCACGGCGCTGTTGCCACTGACCGGTGACGACTACTCGCTCGCCTTCTGGTGGCTCCACGTCGCCGGCATCGCGGGGGTGCTCGGCGCGTGCATCGCGATGGCCGTCTCCAAGCGCATGTCGACCACGGCCCACGACCTGCTCGCACCCGTCCTCACGCGCGACCCGCTCGTGGCGTTCGAGCTCGGTCTCAGCCCGGTGGTGCACCGCTTCGTCGCCTCGCTCGAAGACAAGGACCCCGAGACGCGCGATCACGTGATCCGCACCGCCGAGATGGCAATGCGAGTCGGCGAGCGCTTCCGCCTTCCGGCCCGCCAGCTCCGCGACCTCGGCCTGGCGGCGCTGCTGCATGACATCGGGAAGCGCGACACACCGACCGAGATCCTCGAGAAGCCGTCCCGGCTCACGGCCGAGGAGTACGAGATCGTCAAGCGTCACGCGGTCGACGGCGAGCGCATGCTGCTCGCCGAGCCGACCCTCGCCGACGTCGCCGCGATCGTCCGCTCGCATCACGAGCGGATCGACGGCCGCGGCTATCCCGACGGACTCGTCGGCGACACGATCCCGCTGGCGGCTCGCATCATCGCCGTGTGCGACGCGCTCGACGCGATGACTCAGGAACACCGGTTCCGCCGGGCGCTGGCGCCGAGCATGGCGTTCAGCGTCTTGCGCGAGCACGCCGGCAGCCAATGGGACGCCAGGGTGATCGAGGCCGTGATGGCGGTGCTGCCGGCAATGGCGAACAGGCAAGGACTCGTCGCCGTCGGCAAGAGCGTCGAGGCCCGCGCCGTGCCCGAAATCGACACGAACACGATTCTCGTCGACGACGTCAACGAACTACTGGTGGCGGTCGACGCACAAATATGACCGTCCGCGAACGCCTGGTGTCAAACACCGCTTCGCAGAGTCAGACACCTGTTGATCACATGGCCTGCACCGACGGCCTGTCCTGAACTAGCGTCGCGTGGGTGACACGCGCATGGGGCCCGCTCGCCAGCTCTTCGTTTGCGACGTCGCGCCGACACCGGCGTGCGCCGTTGCTGTCGATCGCCGCCGTTGCCGCTGGGATCCTCCTGCTGGGCGCATGTGGCGGTGACGACGACGACGATGACGCCGCCACCGAGGACGCGTCGGCGACCACGACCGAAGCGCCGTTCATCTCCACCGCGCCTACTTCGGCGATGCCCGATACGACGCTGACGACGACCACTGTCGCGGCCTCCACACCGAGCAGCGTCGCATACGTCACGGAAGGTGCGTCGGTCATGGTGACCAACGCCAGCCGTGTCGACGGCGGCGCAGGACGGCTGAGCGACCGTTTGGCGGCGGTCGGCTTCACGATGGTCGAGCCCGGCAACTACTCGCTCGGCACACTCGAAGTCACCAAGATCCATCACGATCCGGCGAACCCGCAGGCGCTCCCGGTAGCCGAGTCGCTCAAGGCCGCGTTCGGCGGCGGCGACATCGAGATCGTCGAGATGGGCGCCCCGCCGCCAGTCGACGGCGGTGACGCATTGGGAGCCACGGTGCTGGTGGCGATGGGCAACGACATCGCCGACAAGACGCTCGACGAACTGCAGGGGATCACCACGACCACCGCTCCGCCCGAGACGACCACGGCCGACTCGACCGAGTCGACCACGGCAACGTCGACCGCCTGAGCCGGCACCGCACCGCCGCGGTCAGGCGGTGGTGGTCAGCTCGCGGACGCGTGCCAGCAGCACTTGGACCGCCGGCCGGTTGAGCCCGCCTTCGGGAACGATCACGTCGGCGTAGCGCTTGCTCGGCTCGATGAACTGCTCGTGACTCGGCCGCACCGTGGTGAGGTATTGCTCGAGGATGCTCTCCTGGGTGCGGCCGCGCTCGGCGACGTCACGCTGCAGACGCCTGATCACGCGCAGGTCGGCGGGGGTGTCGACGAACACCTTGAGGTCGAGCATCCCCCGCAGCCGCGGCTCCCAGAGCACGAGGATCCCCTCCACGACCACGACCTTGCCCGGGACGACCAGCTCGTACTCGCCAGTGCGGTCGTAGATCGTGTAGTCGTAGACCGGCACCTCGACCGACTCGCCGGCTGTGAGGCGTCGCAGGTGCTGCGAGAGCAGGTCCCAGTCGAAGGCGTCAGGGTGGTCGTAGTTGAAGGCGGCGCGCACCTCGATCGGCTCGTCGCGCATCGTGATGTAGTACGAGTCGAGCCGGATCAACGTCAGCTCCTCGGTGCCGATCACCTCCGCCAGCCGCTCGGCGATCGTGGTCTTGCCGGAGTTGCTGCCGCCGGCGACGCCGATGAGATAGGGCCGCTCCACGGCCAGGCACATTAGGGCACGGCATCAAACCCCCGTTCATGTCGCGCGCGTCACCGCGTACGCGGTGACGCGCGCGAGGCCGTGTGTCGAGGATGCTTGTAAATGCCGCGCGGTGACGGCCACCATGTGCGGGTGATCAGCGAACGGCACCAGGCGATGTTGGAGTTCGAGCGCACGTTCTGGACGCTCGACGATCCCAAGCCGGGCGCGATCCGCGCGCGGTTCCAGTGTTCGGTCGACGAGTACTATGCGGAACTGATCGAGCTCCTCGAGCAGCCCGAGGCGATGGCTCACGACCCGCTCGTGGTGCGCCGTCTCCAGCGGCAGCGCCTCCGTCGGCGGCGTGAGCGGCTCGACACGGGCACAGACCTGCAGGGAGGCGCACACCGATGAGTGACGTTGCGGATGGGTCGGGCCCTGTTCCTCGACGTTCTCCGCGCACCGCCGACGGTGGCGCTCCCGTCAGCGGCGCGTTGGCGATCGTGCTCGCAGTCGTCGCTGTCGTGGCCGGGTTCTTCATCCTGCGTTCCATCAGCGGCGACGACGAGAAGCAGTTCGACCTCCAGTCGGCCGGCACGGGCGCGGCGGCCGACGACGAGGGTGACGCGGCGTCGACCACGGCCCCCGTGACGAGTGCGCCAGCGACGACGATTCCCACGACGACCACGCTCGTCGTCGACGGTGCGACAGTGGTCGTCGCCAACGCCAACGGGATCGGCGGCTCGGCGGCGACGATGAGCGACGCGCTCGAGATCGGTCCCGGCTTCACGATGGGCGAACCGATGGACGCCTCCGACGCCACCGGCGACCTCGAAACGACCGTGATCTACTACGACCCCGCCCAGGCGGCTGCGCAGGCGGTGGCGGAATCGGTGAACAGCGCGCTCGGCGGTGGGGCTACCGTTCTCCCACTGCCGTCGGGCACACCGCCGGTCGCGAGCGGCGACATCAGCGGCGCCGGCGTGTTGGTCATGCTCGGTCTCGACAAGGGCAACAAGACGCTGGAAGAGCTCAACCCCACGACGAACTCATCGCCCCAAGTCGTGACCAACCCGCCACTAACGACTGCGGCGGGTTAGGGCTCGGGGTCGCAGCCAAGCTGCTCGCCCTCGCCTACCGAGCTCGCCACCTCCGCTGCGCTTCGGCGCTCCCCCGCCTGCGTCCTCGCGACCGCCCAGCGCCAGCCCAACCAGGCGACCGAGTTGCACACAACGAAGGCGATCGCCAGCGGTGTGATCGTGCCGTCGAACTGGCGGTCGATGATC
>DASQTR010000584.1:0-6617 GCA_035641795.1 Ilumatobacter sp. | reverse complement strand
GACGACGACGACGACGAGGCCGCCGGCGGCGCGACCACCGCCCCCGCCGCCTCGGCGCCCGGCACGCCCGCCCCTGGCACAACGGCCGGTTCCGGCTCCGCGGGCGGCGCCGAGCACGAGGCCGGGCCGCTGCGCGTCTACAACTACCCCGACTACGTCAATCCCGACGTCGTCGCCGCGTTCGAGGCGAAGTACGGCGTCAAGGTCGAGATCACGACGTTCGATGTCGACAGCGAGGCGATCACCAAGCTGGCGAGCGGCGCGGTCGAGGTCGACCTGCACCACTCGGCGGCGCCGAACACGCTCAACCGCCTGATCGAAGGCGGCCTGCTGCAACCGCTCGACATGTCGCTGATTCCCAACTTCGCCACCAACGTGCTCGACGCGTTCCACGATCCCTGGTACGACCCGGGCTCGAAGCACACGGTGCCCTACACGGTGTTCTCCAGCGGTATCGGCTACCGCGCCGACCGCATCGATCCGGCGCTGGTGGAGGCCGCCGGTTGGGACATCCTCTGGGACTCCACCTACAAGGGTGTCACGTCGATCCTCGACGACTACCGAGAGAGCCTCGCGATGGCCATGCTTCGCCGAGGCATCACCGACGTCAACACCACCGACGAGGCGATCATCCGCCAGGCAGGCGCGGATCTGCGCGAGCTCACCGACCTGGTGAACATCAAGGTCAACATCGAGGCCTACAAGGACGTCCCCGAAGGGGCGACCGACCTCGCCCACACGTGGAGCGGCGACATGCTCGCCGGCGCCTACTCGTACCTACCGGAGGACACCGACGCGTCCGTGCTCGGGTGGTGGTATCCGCGCGACGGCGTGGGCGTCGTCAACAACGACTGCATGGCCATCACGGCCAACGCCAAGAACCCGATCCTGGCCCACCTCTACATCGATTTCCTGCTCGACGCGACCAACGCCGAGACCAACTTCACCTGGAACGGCTACCTCCCGCCGATCAAGGGGCTCGACGCCGACTATCTCATCGCGCAGGGTCAAGTGCCCGAGAACCTGCGGTCGGCGGTGCTGACCGAGGACATCATCGCCAAGGGTCTGCGGTTCGAGCCGCTGCCGCTCGAGGCCGACCTGATCTGGGAAGAAGAGTGGTCGAGGTTCACCGCCGGCTGACAACAGCGGTCGACCGGTGACTGCGTTGACGGACTCGACGCCGGAGCAACTACGCCCGACGGCGAACGCCAGACCGGGCTCGGCGCCGTTCTGGGCGGCGATGGCGGCGCCCGGCACGCTGTGGCTGATCGCCCTGTTCGTGTTGCCCGCCTACGCGATCCTGGCGGTGGCGTTCGGCGGGATCGATCCGATCCTGCGCACCGCCGAACCGGCGTGGAACCCCGTCGACTGGAACTTGGAGTCGATGCGCCACGTGCTCGACCGCGTGCTCACCGGCGACCTGGCGCACGTCTTCGTCCGCACCGGGCTGTTCGCGCTGGCCGCATTGATCGGCTGCTTCGCGATCGGCTACCCGGTCGCCTACTACGTCGCGCGTGTCGCGGGTCGCACCCGTGGCGTGCTGCTCGTGCTGCTCGTGCTGCCGTTCTGGATCAGCTACCTCATGCGGATGCTGGCGTGGGTCAACCTGCTGCAGACTGACGGGCTCGTGAACCGTGTGCTCGAGTGGCTGCACCTCGGCTCGGGCTCCCGCAACTGGCTCGACGGCGACTGGCCCACGGTGGTGATGGGACTCATCTACGGATACGTCCCGTTCTTCATCCTTCCGCTGTACGCCGCGCTGGAACGGCTCGACTGGCGACTGCTCGAGGCATCGCGAGACCTCGGCGCGTCCGGTTTCTGGACGTTCGTGAAGGTCACCCTGCCGCTTTCGGTGCCGGGGCTCATGGCGGCCTCGGTGATCGTGCTACTGCCGATGTGCGGCGACTACTACACGAACACCTACCTGACAGGCGGGTCGCCCCGCACGGAGATGGTCGGTAACCAGATCGAGTTCTACTTGCGCGGCACGAGCCAGCCCCAGACCGGCGCCTCGCTGGTCGTCGTGCTGATGGTCTTCCTGATGGTCGCGATGGCGTACTACCTCATCACGATCGCCCGCTCACAACGCGACGGAGCTGACGCGTGAGACGGCGCCGCGTCGGGCCGTTGATGATCATCACGTGGCTGTACGTGGTCTGGTCGCTGGCGCCCGTGTTGATCGCCGTACGCATCTCGCTCAATTCCGGCAAGAGTCGGTCGACGTTCCAGTCACCGTCGTTCCGCTGGTACTGGGAGGATGCGGCGTCGGTATGGAAGGACGACGCGCTGCAGACCGCGCTCGCCAACACGCTCAAGCTTGCGGGGCTCACGATGCTGATCGCCGTACCGCTCGGGCTGGCGATGGCGATCGGCCTCCAGCGCTGGCGGGGGCGCACCTCGCGCGCCGCCAACAACTTGATGCTGCTCCCCTTGGTGACGCCCGAGATCGTGCTCGGCGTGGCCCTGTTCCTGGTGTTCACCGAGATCTACACGAGCGTGCCGCGGGGATTCACGACGCAGTTGCTCGGGCACGTCACCTTCACCGTCTCGTTCGTGGTGATCATCGTGCGCGGGCGGCTGATCTCGATCGGCGATCACCTCGAGGAGGCTGCCCGCGATCTCGGTGCGACGCGGTTGCAGGCACTGCGCCTGGTGCTGCTGCCACAGCTCGGGCCGGCGATCTTCGCCAGCCTCATCGTCGTGTTCGCGACCTCAGCCGACGACTTCGTGATCTCCCAATTCCTCTCGACCGGGGCCTCCAGCGAGACGGTGCCGATCAAGATCTATGCCAGCGCCCGCGCCGCCGCCACACCTGCGGTCAACGCGCTGGCGACGGTGATGCTCGTGATCACGTTGCTGGCCGTCGCCGTCACGGGCATCGCCGTGCGAGCACTGCGTGGCCGCTCCGGCGCCGGCGCCACCGATCTCACCTCCATGTCTATCTGAATCTGGCATGTCTATCTGCATCTGGGATGTCGATCTGAATCAGCCTCAACCAGTCAGGTCCTGCAGGATCCGCTGGCTGGCCAGGCGGCCGGGGCCACCGCTCACGCAGCCGCCCGGATGGGTTCCCGATCCGCACTGGTAGTAGCCGTCGATCGGCGTGCGGTACTGGTTCCAACCAGGTGCCGGCCTGAAGAAGTACGTCTGCGGGGCGAGCATCTCGCCGTGGAAGATGTTGCCCTCGGGGAGCCCGGCGACCTGCTCGATGTCGAGCGGCGTGACGATCTCGCGCTGTAGCACGAGCTCGGAGAAGCCGGGGAAGAACGACTCGAGCGTGTTCTGGACGTTGTCGGCCATGTGCTCGCGCTCCTTGGACCAGTCGCTGCCGTTCAGGTGGTACGGCGTGTACTGGATGAAGCACGACATGACGTGCTTCCCCGGCGGTGCCATGTCGGGGTCGATCGTCGACTGGATCGCGCAGTCGATGTACGGGCGCGTCGAGTACCAGCCGTACTTCGCCTCGTCGAACGCACGCTCGAGGTACTCCATCGACGGCCCGATGTTGGTGAAGCCGCGGAACATGTCCGTGCGGTCGCCGAGCGACGGATAGCGCGGCAGCCCGTCGAGCGCGAAGTTGACCTTCGACGAGGTGCCTTGGAAGCGATACCTGCGGAGGTCGTCGACGAGATCGTGCGGCAGCTCACGCGCGTCGACGAACTGCGTGAACGTCCGCCGGGGATCGGCCGCCGACACCACCACCCGGGCCGTCAGTTCGGTTCCGTCCTGCAACGCAACGCCCGTCGCCCGCCCGTTGGAGGTGATCACACGGTCGACCTCGGCGCCGAGGACGATCTCGGCGCCGAACGACTGGGCAGCCCGCGCCACGACCTGTGTGAATCCGCCGTTGCCGCCCTTGTGGAACGCCCATGACCCGAGGCTGCCGTCGTGCTCACCCATGTTGTGGAACAGGAGCACGAGCCCCGAACCCTGCGACATCGGCCCGACCCTCGTGCCGATGATCCCCGACGACGCCAGCCATCCTTTTAGGACCGCCGACTCGAAGTAGTCGTCGAGGAAGTCGGCGGCGCTGCCCGTGAGCAGCCGCACGAGGTTGTGCAGCACCCGTGGCTCGATGCCGCGCAGGTGACGCGCCAGGTCGGCCATCTCGGCGAGTCCCTCTGGCGTGGTGTCGAACAGGTTCGGCGGAGCCTTGTCGAACAGCGGCTTGACGGCGCGTATGACCATCGTGACGTCGTGGCTGTACTGGTCGTAGGCGTCGGCGTCGCGTTTCGAGTGGCGCGCGATCTCCTTGACGTTCTCGTTGCGGTCCTGCCCCATCACGAGGCTGTCACCGTTCTCCATCGGGCAGAAGGTGGCCGGCATCAGCAGCGGCATGAAGCCGTGAGACACGAGATCGAGCTCGTGGACGATCTCGGGTCGCAGCAGGCTCAGCGCGTACGAGAACGTCGTGAACTTGAATCCCGGGCGGAGCTCCTCGGTGATCGCCGCCCCGCCCACGAGATGGCGCCGCTCCAAAATGAGCGTGCGCAGTCCGGCCTTGGCGAGATAGGCGCCGTTGACGAGCCCGTTGTGCCCGCCGCCGATGACGATCGCGTCATAGTCCCGCGAATGCCTGGTGTCTGACACGAGCTGTTCGGTACTGGGATTCGTCACGTCGGCTCTCCAGAGGAACAGCTGGTGTCTGACACCAGCCCGGCGGTCTTGCGTGCCGGTGCGAACATCGGATTCCGTGCGACGTGGGCACCGACCTGCACGTACCGGTGGTTGATCGTGAACTCGAGGTTGACCTTGCGGCCGACCTGGGCGAGATCAGGACGCACGCGCGCCAGCGCGATGTGGCGCTGCAGCACGGGGGAGTACATGAAGCTCGTCGCGTACCCCACGCGCTGCACGGCTTCGTCGTAGACCATCATGTCGTCGTGCACGGGCCGGTGGTCCTTGGGCGGCACCATGCCGTCGCCGGTGTACTTGGCGTGGTAGTCGACCGGGTCGACCATCAGACCCATCATCTTCCAGCGCGATGTGCCATCGGCGCGCTCGCGGAGGATCGCCTTGCGGCCGATGAACGGCCGCGTGTCGTCGTCGATGCCCCGCAGCATCCACTGCAACCCGAGCTCGATCGGCGTCGAGCGGTGGGCGTCGTTCTCCGCCAGGCGGCTGGCGTCGAAGTCGACGTGGATCAGCAACAGCCCGGCTTCGATGCGCGCCATCAGCAGCGCGATCTGACCGAACGGCAGCATGCCGTGCGGAGCGCCGGCCTCGAACAGGACATCCCACACCTCGTCGGCGTCGCCCGACTCGCAGAACACCTCGAACCCGAGGTCGCCGGTGAACCCGGTGCGTGAGATCGTCACGGGCACGTGGCCGACCTTCGCCGGCGTGTGGTCGAAGTAGGCGAGGCTGCTGACCTCGGGTGCCAGTTGGCTGAGCACGGCGTGTGCCCGCGGTCCCTGGATCGCCAGCGATCCGAGCTGCTCGCTGATCTCCTCGATCTCGACGTTGTCGTAGCCGACGCGATCCTGGAGGTAGGCGAGGTTGGGCTCGGCAGCGGTGAGCATGAACTCCTCGCGGCCGAATCGGAACACCACCCCGTCCTCGTTGACGAAGCCGCGGTCGTCGCACCAGATCGTGTACTGCGCCTGGCCCGGCCGGCAGCCGCGGATGTCACGGGCGAGCACACCCGCCAGGTAACGCTCGGCGTCGGCTCCCGTGATCCGGTACTTGTAGAGCGGCGACGAATCGAACACGCCGACGGCGTTGCGGATCGCGGTGTACTCCCACTTCTCCGACATCTGGTACTTGTCGACGACCAGGTGGCCGGCCCAGTGGCTCCACAACGAGGTCTGGTTGGCGGCGGCCACGCGCTCATGGAACGGCGACCGACGCAGCACGGCGACAACGTACCGCGATGTCCGGCACCCCACGAGGTCGTGGAGCACGCGCTGGCGCTCGGCGCGTGGGCTGCGACGCACGCCACTCAGGCGGTGATGGCGACCGCGATCTCCGCCGCAACGGATGCGTTGTGCTCGGCGAGGGCCAGGTTGGCGGGGACGCTGCGGCCTTCTGTCGCGGCGCCGATGCGGGCGAGCACGAAGGGCGTCACGGCGGCACCCATGACGCCGTCGGCATCACAGTCCGCCAGCGCGTCGCCGATCACGGCGTCGAGCTCCGCCTTGTCGAGCGCCGCCTCCTCCGGTATCGGCACGACGACGAGGACTCCCGACCGCTCGCGCGTTCGGTGGTCGAACACCGCCGCCACCTCCGCCGCAACCTCGACCCGGTGCGGCACCGGTAAACCCGACGAACGCGTGTAGAACGCCGGGAAGTCGTCGTGACGCCAACCGAGTACCGGGACACCAGCGGTCTCGAGGTACTCGAGCGTGCGTGGCAGGTCGAGGAACGCCTTCGCACCGGCGCTGACTGTGACGACCGGATGATTGGCCAGCGCGTTGAGGTCGGCACTGACGTCACCGGTCGCCTCGGCGCCACGGTGGACGCCGCCGATGCCGCCTGTGGCGAACACCGACACGCCCGATGCGGCGGCCAAGGCCAGCGACGCCGACACCGTCGTTGCCCCGAAGTCCCACTCTTGCGCGACCGCCACCGGCACGTCACGCTCGGCGACCTTGCGCGCCGGTCCGAGTATCCGCGGG
>DASQTR010000583.1:0-2476 GCA_035641795.1 Ilumatobacter sp. | reverse complement strand
GCGTGTGGAGGCACTGATGATCCGGCGGTTGATGATCGCCAACCGGGGCGAAATCGTGTCCCGCATCGCACGGACAGCGCGCCGCATGGGCATCGCCACTGTGGGGCTCTACTCCGAGACCGACCGCAACGCGGTTCACCTCGACGCTGTCGACCTGGCGTGTGCGTTGGGCGGTGCGGCCCCTGGCGAGTCGTATCTCCGTGGCGACGCGATCGTCAGCGCCGCGCTTGCGACCCGGTGCGACGCGCTGCATCCCGGCTACGGATTCCTCTCCGAGAACTCGACATTCGCGGCCGCCGTCATGGGCGCAGGGTTGACGTGGGTCGGTCCGCTGCCCGAGCAGATCGCGTTGCTTGGTGACAAGGTCGCCGCCAAGCGGCTGGCGATCGACGCAGGCGTGGCCACGACGCCGATCATCGAAGTCACACGCGACTTGGACCACCGGACGTTGCAGTACCCGCTGCTCGTCAAGGCGGCCGCCGGCGGCGGCGGCCGCGGCATGCGGATCGTGCGCGACGCCGGCCAGCTCCAGAGCGCGATCGACGCCGCATCGCGGGAGGCGCACTCGGCGTTCGGCGACGGCACCGTGTTTCTCGAGGCCTACATCGAGCGTGGCCGTCACGTCGAGGTGCAGCTCATTGGCGACGCCCACGGCACGATCGTGCACTTCGGGGAACGGGAGTGCTCTATTCAGCGGCGCAACCAGAAGATCGTCGAAGAAGCGCCGTCGCCGGGCATCACCGCCGACGTGCGCGCTCAGCTGCATGCCGGTGCCTTGGCATTGGCCAAGCAGGTCGGCTACCAGAGCGCGGGGACGGTCGAGTTCATGGTGGCGGAAGCGGACGACGGCGCGCCGCTGATCGCCCTGCTCGAGGTCAACACGCGCCTGCAAGTCGAGCATCGGGTTACCGAGGCCGTCACCGGACACGACCTCGTCGAGCTCCAGCTGCGCGTTGCCGCCGGCGAGCCGCTGGGGCTGACGCAAGACGCGATCACGATGGCGGGGCACGCCATCGAGGTGCGGCTCGTGGCCGAAGATCCGTCTTCCGGGTGGCTGCCGTCGACGGGCACCGTCACTGAGTTCGTTTGCGGTACGCCTGTCGACTCGGCGGTCGTAGCGGGCAGTGTGGTCTCGTCCGACTACGACTCCTTGCTCGCCAACATCGTCGCCCACGCGCCGACGCGGTCAGGCGCCGCGAGCCGACTCCGCGAGCTGCTGGCGGAGATCCGGATCGCGGGCGTCCGGACCGATCGCGAACTGCTGATGGCGTTGCTCGCCGAGGACGACTTCCTCGCCGGCTGCACGACGACGCGCTACCTCGAGGAGCATCCGGAACTGGCACATGCCGGCGCGGTCGCGGGGGGCGACCTCACCGCCCATGTGCTTGCGGTCGTCGTCGCCGATCAGCAGCGGAACCGAGCCGCCGATGGCGTCACGGGTTTCGCGCCGTCGGGCTGGCGGAACCTACGAACGGTGGGGCAACGCCGGACGTGGCTCACGGGCGGTGTGCCGCACCACGTGGAGTACGTGGTCGACGGCGATCGTGTCGCGGCCCGTGTGGGGGAGTGGCCGCTACCAGGGCCGGACGGCGCGCTTCCACCCGACACTCGGCAGGTTCTCGACGTGCGACTGCTCGTCCGCGGCGGTGGTCGCCAGGTGATCGAGATCGACCGCGTTCGTCACGCGATCGACGTCGTGTTCCACCGTGACGGTGTCGTCTCCAGCTCGCCCGCCGGCGCGGTGACGTGGGAGCGTCCGCTGCGCTTCGCCGATCACGAGGCGGAGCTCGCCGGCAGCGGTCCCGTGTGTCCGCTCCCCGGAACCGTGATCGCCGTGCAGGTCGAACCGGGCACGCGCGTTGCCGACGGCACGGTGCTGATGGTGATCGAGGCGATGAAGATGGAGCACACCATCACCGCCCACGCCGACGCCGTGGTGACAGAGGTGCGCTTCGGCGTCGGCGATCGAGTCGACGCAGGCGAGCTGCTGGTGGTGCTCGAAGCGCCGGCTGAGTGACAGCGAGGGCACCCGTGAACGAACCGATTCGCATCGCCAACTGCTCTGGCTTCTTCGGCGACCGGCTGTCGGCGGCGCGCGAGATGGTCGAGGGTGGTCCGATCGATGTTCTCACGGGCGACTGGCTGGCCGAGCTCACGATGCTGATCCTGAGCCGAATCCGGTCCAAGCAACCGGGGCGGGGCTTCGCCGGGACGTTCGTGACTCAGATGGAACAAGTGATGGGGGAGTGCCTCGACCGCGGCATCAGGGTGGTCTCCAACGCCGGCGGGCTCGACCCGGCGGGTTGCGCCGAGGCCGTCGCGCAACTGGCGGATCGTCTGGGTCTGGCACCGACGATCGCATATGTCGACGGCGACGACTTGATGCCGCGCGTTTCCGAACTGGCGGGCGCCGATGCGCTGCGCCCTTTCGAGCCCGGAGGGGACCTCGGCGACGTGTCGCGCTTCGTGACCGCCA
>DASQTR010000582.1:0-2550 GCA_035641795.1 Ilumatobacter sp. | reverse complement strand
GATGGTGCAGAAGGGCCTAGAGACCACGAACAAGCCCGGCGTCACACTCGCCAACTACCAGGAGTCCAAGGTGCGGTGGCTACACCACCTGCTCGGCCAGTGGGTGGAGGGGGACGACTGAGGTGCTGGGCCTGCGACACCCCTTTACGCGAGCGCTCTACGAGCAGGATGGTGACGGGCACGTGCGGGTCCTCACCACCGACGGCAAGGTCGGCTTGTTCACCGCCGACGGTGCGTGGATCCAGGGCGACGTGTTCGAGGCCGACCCGCAGTTGTGCGGGTGGATCAGTGGCCCCAAGGTCGCCCACCATCGCATCCAGCGCATGTGACGGCGATGGAGGCGCGCCAACTCGCCTTTCCCGATCTCATCTGGTCGCACTTCAGCCGCCCGCGGTTCGGCGCCTTCGACGAACGTGTGGCCGGGGCGGCGGCAGCCGGCATGGCCGGCATCGGCCTGTACGTGCTCGAGTACGCGCGCCTCCGCGAAGAGGAGCACCGCACACCGGCCGACATCACGGCCGTGCTCGACGGGCACGGCATCGTGCTCGCCGACGCCGAGGTAATTCGGGGGTGGTGGGCGACCGAGGGTGGAGCCCGGACCGAATGCGCGCGGATCGAGTCGCTGGCATGGGAGATGGCGGACGAGTTCGGCATCCGATACCTCCAGGCGATCGGTCCCTACGACTGCCCGCTGACGCAGGCTGTCGATGGATTCGGGTCCCTGTGCGACCGGGCCGCCGAGCACGGAGTGCTCGTGGGCATCGAGTTCTTACCGTTCACGAACATCGCCACCGCCGCCGATGCCCAGGCGATCGTGCGCGCAGCCGGGCGGCCGAACGGCGGTTACTGCGTCGACATCTGGCACCACGCACGTGGCGCCAACGACCTGAGCATGGTCACCGCGCTCGAGCCGGATCGCGTGTTCGCGATCCAGATGAACGACGGCCCGGCGGCGCCTGCAGCCGACGACTACAAGATCGATTGCCTCGCCAACCGAGTCCCGCCGGGCGAGGGCGAGTTCGATTGCGCTGGTTTCATTCGCGCGCTGGTGGCGATGGGGGTCACGGCACCGATCTCGCTCGAGGTCTGCTCGACCGAACTGTGGGACGCGCCCGCCGACGTGGCTGCGCGGGCCGCCGCCGACGGTATGCGCAGCGTGCTGCGAGCAGCGGGAGTCGCGATGTGACCAGCACGGCGCTCGTGCTCGGCGGTTCGGTGTTCGTCGGCAAGCACCTCGTCGAACGCCTGCTCGCGCACGACGTCCATGTCGCCGTGCTCAACCGCGGCAGGACACCGAGCGAGCTGCCGCGCCATGTGGAGCGGATAATCGCCGACCGCACCGACGCCAACCAGATGCGTGGCGCGCTCGACGGGCGCCACTGGGACGCCGTGTACGACGTGTCCGGATTCGTGATGGCTGCAGGTGGGTCCGACATCGACGGCCTGCTCGACCTGCTCGACGGACGTGTCGGCGCCTACGTCTACACAAGCTCGATCTTGGCCTACGACCAGTCATGGGTAGGGGTCTTCCCGTGGACCGAGCAGCAGCCGACGAATCGCGATGGGCCAGCGAGCTACGGTGGCTTCAAAGCGATGGCCGAGCAGGCGATCCTCGCTCGCCACGCCAGAACCGGCTTTCCGGGCTCGGTCGCCCGTCCAGCTGCTATCTACGGGCCCGACAACAACATCTACGACATGGAACTGCCGATGTTCCTCCGTCTGCTGCACCGCCGGCCGATCCTCGTGCCGCATGGCGGTCTGGTCGTCGGCTCTTACGGCCACGTGGACGACCTGTGTGAGGCGATGATCACTATGGCGTGCTCGCCGCACGCCGCCGGTGAGGTGTTCAACGTCTCCGGCGAGTCGGTCGACGTCAACCGGTACGTCGCCGTCCTCGCCGGGGTGGCCGGTGCGGAACCCGACGTCGTGCACGTGCCCGACGATTTGTTGCCGGAACTGAGCGCGGCGCGCACACCGCCCGCCTTCGGGCACCTGTTCAGGGCCCGCCACCATGCGATGGTGAGCACCATCAAGCTGCAGGCGCGGTTGGGTATCACGCCCCGCTTCGACCTCCGCAGCGGTCATGCTCACACGTACGAGTGGTTCTGTGCGCAGGGCTTCGAGCAGCTCGCACAGCCGCTGGTCGATCCTGTATGGAAGGCGACCTGGGACTTCGAGCACGAAGCCGTGATCGCGGGCAGGATTCGCTCCGGTGTCTGACGACGATCCTGAGATCGAACGGCAGTCTCTCTCCGACGCCGAGATCCACCGTGCGGTCGCGGTGACAGTGCACGACGTGCTGCTCCCCGCGCTCCGCGACGACGCCGAATGGGCACAGTCGACGGCGATCCAACTGGTCGCGCTGACGAGGTACGCAGCACGGCGGGCAGCCGACGATACCGAGGCGCGTGTCGAGGAGCTGGCTGCGGTGTTGACGGCTCTCGCCGGCAACGAACTCGTCGACGCCGTGTGGGACGGCAATCGTTCGCAACACGCCGTAATGCACGCCGTGGGGGCGGTGCTGGCGCACGCGGTCGCGAACGTCGACCC